>DVLH01000301.1 GCA_018715585.1 Candidatus Aphodomonas merdavium | reverse complement strand
GCGGAGGGCGTGCCGCCGTTTCTAAAAGGAAAAGGGCAGGGCTGGCTCACGGCGGAATATGCCATGCTGCCCGCTTCCACGGGCAACGGCCGCAAAAGCCGCGACGGGCTGAAGAAGGACGGCCGCGGGGTAGAGATTTCGCGGCTTATCGGCCTTTCGCTGCGCCAGGCGGTTGATTTAACGCGCCTGGGCGAGCGGACAGTCACCATCGACTGCGACGTGCTGGAGGCGGACGGCGGCACGCGCTGCGCGTCCATCACGGGCGGGTTTGTAGCGCTTTGCGTGGCGGTGGACAGGCTCATCGCGCAGCAAAAGCTTTTCGACTCCCCCATCATCCGGCAGGTGGCCGCCGTCAGCGTGGGCGTCGTGGACGGCGCGCCCGTGCAGGACCTCTGCTATGAGCAGGACTCCCGCGCAGAGGTGGACCTGAACGCTGTCATGGACGAAAACGGGAACCTCATCGAGGTACAGGGCACGGGGGAACATGCCGTGTTTTCCCGCGGACGGTTAAACGAGCTGCTGGATCTGGCGCAGCAGGGCGTGCACGAGCTCATGCAGGCGCAGCGCAGCGCGTTGGGGGAGGCGGCCCGCTGGATTGCGCCGCGGACGCCGCGGCTGATTCTCGCCACGAACAATGCGCATAAGGTGCGCGAGCTCAAGGCGCTCCTTGCGGGCAAGTTCGACGCGGTTTCCATGGAAGAGGCAGGTATCGCGCTCGAAGTGGAAGAGACGGGCGAGACATTCCAGGAAAACGCGCTGTTAAAGGCGCAGGCAGTGACGGAACGGACGGGCTGCGCCGCGCTTGCGGACGATTCCGGGCTTTGCGTGGACGCGCTCGGCGGCGCGCCCGGCGTGCGCTCGGCGCGCTATGCCGGCACGCACGGGGATGATGCGGCCAACCTCCGCCTGCTGCTGGACAACCTGGCCGAAACGCCCGCGCCGCGGACGGCCCATTTTTCCTGCGCCATCGCGCTCACGCGTCCCGGCCGTGCGCCGGTGATCGTGGAGGGCCGGGCGCTTGGCGAAATCGCGCCCGAACCCCGCGGCAGCGATGGGTTTGGATATGACCCCGTGTTCTTGTTCCCCACGGGGAAAACGTTCGCACAGATGGACGCGGAAGAAAAAAACGCCGTCAGCCACCGTCATAACGCGCTTGTGGCGCTGCTGGCCGCGCTGGAGGCGGAAGGGCAGTGAGCTACCGCATCGTTTGCGCTTCGGATGGCCACGGCGCGCGCAACGCGCGCGAAGCGCTTGTGCGCCAGATGCCGGCGTGCGATCTTTTTTGCTACCTCGGCGACGTAGAGAGCGACGCGCTGTATTTTCGCGCTGCGCTGGCACAGGTGCGGCCTGCGGCGGCGTTTCTCGCCGTGGCGGGCAATTGCGACCCGTTTTCGGCGCTTGCGTTAACGGTGCGCCATCAGGCCGCGGGCGTGCGGCTGCTGGCGACGCACGGGCATCTGTTTTCCGTCAAGCAGACGCTTGACCTGCTGGCCCAGGCTGCGCTGGATAACGGGTGCGTGCTGACGCTGTTTGGCCATACGCACATCCCCTGCTGCCAATGGCAGGGAGGCGTGTTGCTGTTTAATCCCGGCGCGCTCCGCCAAGGGCAATGGGGCGTTGTGGAAATCGGGGAAAAAGGGGAAATTAGCGGGCAGCTGCGGACGCTGCCGGCCTGAAAACGCGTGCAGAGGGACGAAAACCGCGCCGCTTGCCGTCAACACGGCAACGGCGCGGTTTTGCTATGATGGCCCCGTGCCCGGCGCGCACGCGGCAAAGGGCGTTTCATCCGCGGGGATTGCCCCGGACGGCGGCACCCGAATAGGCGCATGCGCGGTCCGGTTGTTTTTCACGCTATATTAAAAATGGACGTTCTTCCGGCGCTGCTTGCAGCTCCCAGTGCCGGGCTGTCCCTTTTTGCATCGCCCGCGCTTTCCTCTATGCAAAAGGAGCTTTCCCGAGCCCGCCGCCTTGCGCGGGCGCTATAGGCAAAAACCCCCGGCGCTTTGCCGGGGGAGTGTGCACAATCCTCGTTATGGCGTGGCGACGGCCGCCTCGCAGGTGCCTTGCAGGAAAAGGGAGCCCACGCCTTCGGGGACAAACGCCGTCTCGCCTGCGCGCAGGGGGAGCGTCTCCTGCCCATGGCGGAGCGCGCCTGTGCCCGAGAGCAGCGTGATAAACCGGAAAGCGCCGCAGTCGGAAAGCGGCAAAGGCCGCGCGCCTGCACAGAGAAATTTATCCAGCGCAAAATGGGGCGTCCGTAGGCACTGCGTGTGCACGCCGCCCGGAACAGCCGTTTGCACGCCGCGCACCGGCGTGCCGGCGAGTGCCGGTTTTGCGGCCAAGCAGGCCTTATCCCAATGGAGCGGCCGCGGCTTGCCGTCCGCGCCGAGTTTGCCCCAGTCCCAGAAGCGGTAGGTGACATCGCTCGACTGCTGGATCTCGTAGAGCACGATTCCCTCGCCGATGGCGTGTACCATGCCGGCAGGGATGTGCACTACGTCGCCCGCGGCAACGGGCACATACCGCAGCGCTGCTTCGATTGTCTCGCCCGTCAACGCTGCCAGGTCTGTGCCGGGCAAAAGGCCATAGACGAGCTTTGCCCCTGGCTTTGCATGCAGGATGAGCCAGGCTTCTTCTTTGCCCGTTTTGCCATTTTCCAGCTGGGCTGCCAGCGCGTCGTCGGGATGCACCTGCACGGAGAGGCGTTCGCGCGCGTCGATCAGCTTGAGCAGCAATGGCAGCCTGCCCCCTGCGATTTCGCTCAGCGGCGCGCCGTCCTGCGTGTGGCTTTCTAGCCCCGGCAGCGTGGAGGCTTCCAGCGCTTCGCCCGTGAGCGCATCGGGGATTGCTTTGCCGTAGAGCGTCCTGAGCGCATCGCCGCCCCACGGCGTTTCCTGCGCGTGGCGGTAGGCGGGGGTCATCTTGTAAGCGAATGGTTTCATTTAAGTTCTCCCGGGATCCAACAGCCGTCCTCGGAGCGGACGTCGAGATAAATGGTAGCCATGACGGTATTTTCCGCCGTATCGAGGATTTCCAGCCGTAGCGTTTCTTCGCAGCCTTCCATGGGTTCCTCATACCAATACAGCGGGCGGCCGTCCGAGACAAACGTGGAGCCGACGGCCACCACGCCGTCGCCGTCCCAAATCAGCAGCATGCCGCCCGTCGCCGTCCAGCGGAAGCGGCAGCTGACGGGCTCGCCCGTATCGGCATCGTCCAGCTCCGTATCCAGGGGGATGCCGGGGAGGGACGAGTAGGTGGGGGAGTAGCGGCGCAGCGTGTCGAGCGTGAGCGTGCCGGCGGTCGTGTCCAGCCGCAGGCGGCACATGGAGACGGATTCGTCCGCAAGCTCCAGCAGGCCGGGCGTATACATCGCTACAATTGAACCGTAGCCGCCGTTTTGCAGGAAGTCGCCCAGCTGGTAAAGCGTCCAGTCCTCGCGCACCTCCTCGGTGAGAAGCCCTTTTTCAATGAGAAGATCGGCCAGCGCGTCAAGAAACGCCTCATACTGCGGCTGGATGGATTTCAGGTCCGAGCCGGAGAGATAGGCGCTTTCCTCGCCGGAGGCAAAGCAGGGCAGCAGGCAGACGGCCAACAGCAGCGTCAAAAGCCGGGTTTTCATGGGGCAACCTCCTTTTAGCGCATGAACATGATGATGTCGGACACTTTTCGTTCTTCCCCTGCCGCCGGTTTGTTGATGATTTCGCCGTTGAAATAAAGCGTAGTGGAACCGCCGCCGTCCAGGTTAAATG
>DVLH01000300.1 GCA_018715585.1 Candidatus Aphodomonas merdavium | reverse complement strand
CGTCAACGACTTCCGCCATCGGCGAGGAGGGCGTAATCGGGAAGATAGCCGCCACATCGCTAAATGCATATGCGATGTGGCTGACGGCGGTATTACCGTCAATGGTCATTTTTGTTGCCATGAAGGTTCCTCCTTATCGAGTCCATACCGGGGTCAAGGCAGACGACCCCGAACATATAAATTATAAGTACACCGTTTGGCATTGTCAACCCTGAAACCCGCGGTGGCAGACGGTTTTGGGGCTTTTCATGTCCGTGCCCGTTGCGCCGCTGGATACGGGCGCCCGCAAAGAAAAAACCGTCGCGCCCAGGCGGCGACGGCGGCTCCGAACGGCAGCAAAGGCGGTTAGGAAAAGAGCCTTTTCGCGTGCCGCTCCAACGCATGGTAGAGGATGATTCCGAGCACGCCGCAGGACGCTACCTCGCCGATGCCGACCGTCAGCATGAAATATAGGATGCTGCCTTCCAGGTGGTATACGAACGCCAGCACCCAAGGGATGATGAGCACGTTGCTGACGATGGGCGGAAGCGCCGCCAGATAGGGACGCCGCCGCAGCAGGCGCGTGCCGACGGCGCCCAGCAGCGTTGCCAGGCTGCCAAAGAGCACATCCAACGGCAGGCAACCCGTCAGGAAATTGGCCAGCACGCAACCGATAAAAAGGCCGGGAATGGCGGCGGGCGTGAACACGGGCAAAATGGTCAGCGCTTCGGAAAAGCGAAGCTGGATGACGCCGCTGGATAGCCCCAGCGCATTTGCCAGAAACGTCAGCACGACATAGGAAGCGGCGATGGCCGCGCCCTGTGCGAGCGCCTTGGTGTGAGCTTTTTTCATCTGTGATACTCCCTTGGAAAAGATTTAGAAAAAACGGCTATCATTATAACGATGTTCCCGCCGGAGTGCAAGCAAAGAATCTTCTGCGCGGCAGGGAAAACGGCAGGAGTTTCCAGGGGTTTGGAGAAAATATCATGCAATTTGTTATCGCTTTATGTCGGAGGAGAGGAAAATGCTTAAAGAGGTCATGACCGCGCCGGGGAAGATCGCCTTTGTTGAGGTTCCCGTTCCCGAGCCGGGCGAAAATCAGGTGCTTGTGCGCATGGAGAAAATTGGCATTTGCGGTTCGGATATCCATGTTTACCATGGCGAACACCCGTATACGTCCTATCCCGTCACGCAGGGGCATGAGGTTTCCGGCGTGGTGGAAAAGGTGGGCGCGGGCGTCAGCGCGTTCCATCCGGGCCAGAAGGTAACGATTGAGCCCCAGGTCGTCTGCGGCAAATGCCACCCCTGCCGCACGGGCCATTACAACAACTGCGAAACGCTTGCGGTGATGGGATTCCAGTGCGAAGGGGCGGCGGCGCAGTATTTTGCCGTGGACCAGAGCAAGGTCGATCCGCTTCCGGACGATTTTTCGCTGGACGACGCGGCGATGATCGAGCCGCTGGCCGTGGCGGTGCACGCGGTGCAGGTGTTTGGCGACGTCACGGGCAAGGATGTATGCGTCATCGGCGCGGGCCCGATCGGCATCCTTGTGGCGCAGGTGGCCAAAGGCCTCGGCGCCCGCAAGGTGATGGCGACGGATGTGAGCGATTACCGCTTGGCGCTTGCGCGCACGTGCGGCGTGGATGTAACGTACAACACGCGCCAGAAAGATTTTGGCGAGGCGCTGGTGGAGGCGTTTGGCGAGGATAAGGCCGATGTCATTTTCGACTGCGCCGGAAACAACACGACGATTGGACAGGCCATCCTGCACGCCCGCAAATGCAGCGTGATCGTGCTCGTTGCGGTGTTTGTCGGCATGGCGACGGTGGATCTGGCGATGCTTAACGACCATGAGCTGGACCTAAAGACGAGCATGATGTACCGCCACGAGCACTATTTGGAGGCCATTCGCCTGATTGCCGAGGGGAAAGTGCAGCTCAAGCCGCTGCAAACCAAGCATTTCCCCTTCCAGGAGTATCTGGCGGCGTATCGCTATATCGACGAAAACCGCGAGACGACGATGAAAGTTATCATCGACGTGCAGGCGTGAGCTTGCGCGGCGCGGGGAAAGCGCGCAAAAGCGCTAAAAGGCCGCCCCCTTGGGGGCGGCCTTTTGGCGTGCCGATGTCAATAGCCGTGGTCGGCGTGGCGCCAACTGCCGCCGCCGCTGCGCACCAGGATCCATTGCCAGCCCTCATAGGTCGCGTTGGGGGTTAGAGAGCCGTCGCCGCCGGAAGGGCCTGTCGTGAACGAGGAGGTCAGCACGATGGCCTCGTCGGCGCCGTATTGGGCCGCCCATTCCTGGAACGCTCCGGCAGAGCCGTCGCCCACATAGCCGATTTCCTCCAGCGTGCAGCCGTCGAATTCCTTGGCAAAATAGGATTCCGCCACGCGGATGGCGTCCATGATTTCCTGGTCGGTGTAAAGCTGCGAAGGCTCCCAGGCGAGAACCGCCGCATGCCGCACGTCCCCGCCGCCGCAGGCGGAGAGCATGAGGACGCTCAGCACAATCGCGGCGAAACGGAAGGCGTTTTTCATTTTCTATCCCTCCTGCTGCATTGGTTGCGGCCAAAGAATGCCGCCAGGCTATTCTACGGAAAAATGCTCCGCGGGTCAACGTTTGCAAAGCTGCAGCCGCGCAGCAAGCGCCTTGGCCTAAGCGCCCGCCGTTTCCTGCTTTTGCGGCTTGAACCGGCAAGGCGTGCGCGCGGGCGCCTTGGCTTTGTTTCGGCCATGCGGCGGCTGCACGCAGCTGCGCCGCATCCTCCCGCTGGCAGCTATGGCGCGCAAAATGGCGGCTTGCAAGGACGGCGCTGGTCCGGCGGCAACCCACATGGCGCGCTCTTTTTTGCTCCGGCGTTTGCTTGGGTAACTTCATTATTTGTTTTGAGGCCTGTTGTAGCCGCGCCCTGCCGGGCTTTGCCCGGGCGCTTTCCGCGCGTCAATCCAGGGGAAAGAGGTTTTTCTCAAAATCCTGCACGACATAGCGCGCATGCGTCCTGCCTTTGGCAATGATGGTATGCCCTTCCGCCTGCAGCTTTTCCCGCTGCGCTTCGATGCCGCCGGGATATTTGGGGTTGAGTTCTCCATGGGCGCGCAGCGTGCGCCAATAGGGAGTTTTGTCCTGCGTGCGCTGGTGGCTTGCCCATGCGGCAATGGAGACGAAGATCCCCGCCGTGATGGGGTCGGTAAAGTCCGCGTGGTTTTCCTTTGCCAGATGCGCCCGGATCGCGCCGACGGTGGTAAGCTTTCCGTACGGGATGGATTTCATGAGCGCATCGTATGCCAGGGGCGGGGCGAAGTACATCCTTGTCCCGCCGTATTTGCGGATCACCGCTTCGTCAGTGACGAGCTGCACCTTGGGCATGCCCGCATCCTTGTGCAGCATCGCGTTAAAATCCTTTTTCTCTTCGTTTGCCATCGCTTTCGCCTCCCGTCTTACTCCATCATAGACCATTTTGCCGCACGCTGCAATGAGACGGTTTGCGCGGAAGGAAATTGTCTCTGCCGGGAGGGGCATGTGGGCCGTTGGCAAAAAGGCACAGGGGGCGGAAGGGACCGTTTGTCGCGCGTAGGGCCGCCGCGACCGTGCCCGTCCATGTGGTACCGGCTTGACGGGAAGCGTATCGGCGTTTGGGACGGATAAACCGCAACCTGGGGAGGATTGCGTCCGGGACGGCAAGGAGCGGAAGTGCGCTTGGGGAGAGCGCACGGCGCTGAAAAAGCGCTGCGGGGACAAGCAACGGCAGGAAAGCGGGCGGCTACAACCGGGCGTGAACCGGCCACCCGGGGAACCGCCATCTGGCAAAATCGCGTGAGATGAGGAGGCTCACCGCTGATCGCTGATGGTGGCGCTGCTGTTGCTGGCTTCCAGTGCCGAAAGCGGATCGTAAGGGGCGCCCGACAGCGTGCCGGCGAGCAGCGCAATGTCTACGGCGTTTGCCGGTAGGCCCCAGGAGTTCCCGGAAAACAAAAATACCGCCTGGTCAACCACGTATCCGCGGGTGTTATATACGGTGTTCATCATGATTGTTCCAGTGGAGCCGGGGTTTAAATATGCCGCCTGGCGTAACGTATGAAAAACGTTGTTGCGCACGAGTAGGTTCGTCACATTTCCCTGCGCGACAAACCCCCTGTTTACAACCCATGTTGAGGAGTCCCCCGCCTGGTTCGGCCCATAAATCTGACAGTTTAGGATTTGGTTACGGTCTCCGGCAAGCTGGATGAACTCCACAGGATAGGGGTTATCGCTGGTCATGATAAGCCCATCGATTGTGTTATCCCCTCCGTTTAACAGGAAAGGTACTACAGGCGCTTGCAGCAGAATGATTGCCCCAGCTGTGCCTTGCAGGGTTAGACCAGGTATGCTCACAGCAATTTGTTGCGCAATAGAGTAGTGCCGCGTAAAAGGTGCACAATGCCGCCAGGTTGGGCCACCGCCAATGCTTGTTGAATGGTTTCAAACGGGTTTGCCTGGGTTCCGTCTCCTCCGGGCGCAGCATTTGGCTGGACATATAATATAAGGATTTGCCTCGATGCTTCCTGTTGCCCCGGTGGGGCCGGTGGGTCCCGCGGCGCCGGTGGGCCCGGTAGGCCCGGCAGCGCCTGCAGCGCCGGTGGGCCCGGTAGGCCCGGCAGCGCCCGCAGCGCCGGTAGGCCCGGTAGGCCCGGCAGCGCCCGCAGCGCCGGTAGGCCCAGTGGGTCCAGTGGGCCCAGGGGCACCCGCGGCACCAGTAGGCCCAGTAGGCCCGGGCGGCCCTACTGCTCCCGGAAAGCCAACTGGCCCGGGAAGCATGCAGATCCGCTGGCACGGTGTGCAGCAGTTCATGAGGTTTTTTCCGCTTCTACAACGCATCAAACCAAAACCTCCCGCTCAATCCTTCCGCATTGTATGATTTCCAAAACGTGGCGGTTCCGGATTGCGGCAATGGCAGGCGAAATGACACCAGAAATCCTTATATCCTGGGCGGGGAAGATATCTTCATTGCAACGGGAGAGGCGTTGTTTAGGCAGGACAAGCCTAAGGCGTCCTCCAGCACAGGTTGATCGGTTGCCTGTCCCTCGTGGATGCCTTTGATGTGTTCATTTTTTGCTCTTTATTTGGGCAAGTTTCCCATTTCACCGCCAGCAATTTGCTAGAAAGCGAAGGCGGACAACCTGTGTATAGGACGAGGCATTTTCTTGCTTTCCCAAAGCACCGGCGGAAAAACAGGTGGTTATCGTCGCCGGGCGTCAATCACGCTTTTTCTTTCCAGTCTATGGTATACTGCCCTGTCGCCGAATGAAAATGGACGAGAAAAAAATACCGCTTTCCTTTTTCAATGCGGATCGTCCCGCTTTTTGTGGCGCCATCCAGGCAAAGGATGGGATGCTTGGCCGAATTAAGAATTTCCATCGAGACGGTTCCTTTGGTCAATTGCGAATCGAAAATGACCTGGTATGCTTTGTCCTCCTTTCCTTTGATCCTTCGTACCGTTTTGCCGTTGCAAGAGGAAAACCTTGCGCGGGTCCCTCGCAACGACTCAACATAGAGGATTGCGCTTTTGCACTGAGCGGCGAGAAGGCCGTTTTGGTATAGGAGAAAAAGCAAAGCCCCAATGGCAAGCACGAAGAATAAACACAAAAGTATTTCCATAAAAACGGATGCCTTCCTTCAATACGACGGTGCTTCGCTCGCTTTTGCGTGCGAAAAATGCAGAGGGCCGGCTCGTTTGCTGTTTGATTTGCTGTGTGCAGGCCGCTTTGTCAGGCTGCCTCAAGCACGATTATCATCGTGGTAGCACGTTATTATATATACGCGTATGTGGGGAAAAAAGCAAGAGAAGCGCCACCGGCGGCGGGCAATTGCAAAAAGCAAAGGTTCTGTTTTCCGGTCCTGTTGTATCGTATATTTCCGCATGATAAAATGAAAAAGGTTTGGATGTTGTGGCGGAACTATTTTTTGATGGTTTTACGGCGGCGCCGGGGGAGATTTGCCCGTGGGCGTATCGCCGGAGTGGGGCGCCCGGAATTGTAAGGAAAAGCCCCAAGATAACGAAAGGCAACGGCGCCGCAACCGGCGGTTGCCACGTTTCAAGCCTTGCTTGGTAGCATGCAACTGCAAAAACGGGTATTCTCTATTACAGCGGAGATGCGAGCGCCTGCGCAGGATGTAACGGAGGGGAAATGCCATGGCTTTAGCGGAGAAAATTATCTGGCTGAGAAAGAAGAACGGATGGTCGCAGGAAGAATTGGCGGAAAGGATGCAGGTATCCCGTCAGGCTGTGTCCAAATGGGAAAGCGCGCAGAGCACACCAGAGCTTGATAAGATCTTGTTGCTCGCCGACCTTTTTGGCGTAACGACCGATTTTCTGCTGAAGGACGGCCAGGAGGCCGAAACGGTTGCGGACGAAGCAGGTGCACAGCCGAGGCGGATTTCCCTCGCGCTGGCAAACGATTATATCGCCTGGAGAAAATCGGCATCAATACGCATTGCGATAGGCACTTTCCTTTGCGTTGCCGCACCAGCACCGCTCCTCCTACTTGCGGTGGCGTCGCAAACGCCGGGGTATGGGGGGTCACAAAGCGCTGCTGTGGCTGGCGGATTAACGGTGCTGCTCGTTCTGGTTGCGGTTGCCGTTTCCATTTTTATCTTTTGTGGTTTCCACAACGCGCCCTTTGATTTCATCGACAAGGAGCCGTTTGAAACGGAACACGGCGTGGCGGGGATGGTGAAAGGGAAACAGAAGGATTTT
>DVLH01000299.1 GCA_018715585.1 Candidatus Aphodomonas merdavium | reverse complement strand
CGGGAACGCTGGACCTGGCCATTACGCAGCGGATGCCGCCGGCGCTACGCCGCCTGGTCAATGCGATGCACGAGAGCATCCGCGAAGGCATGGTCCGTCCGTTTGAAGGCACGCTGCGCGACCAGAGCGGTTCCGTGCGCTGCGAGCGCGAAGCAGCGCTTTCACCTGCACAGATTTTAACGATGGACTATCTGGCTGAGAACGTGATCGGCCGCATCCCTGCCACACAGGAGTTGCGCCCGGAGGCGAAAGCGCTTGTGGAACTGCAGGGGCTGCGCGAGCTGGGCGGGATGGACGCGGCAGGGTTTTGCTGGAACGACGAACATGAGGCTGAGGCATAAGCGATGAAGATCATGGCGCTGGCGGACACGCCGGACAGGATGCTCTGGGATTGCCTGGACAGACGGTTGCTGGAGGGGGTGGATTTGATCCTCTCCTGCGGCGACCTGCCTGCGGAATATCAATCCTTCCTGACGTGCTTTACGCGTGCGCCGATTCTTTATGTCCACGGAAATCACGACGAATCCTACTGCATCCGCCCGCCGGAGGGCTGCCTGTGCGCCGAGGACCGAATCATCACCGTGCAAGGCGTGCG
This sequence comes from Candidatus Aphodomonas merdavium, assembly GCA_018715585.1. GTDB lineage: Bacteria > Bacillota > Clostridia > Christensenellales > Aristaeellaceae > Aphodomonas > Aphodomonas merdavium. The sequence goes on along the minus strand of DVLH01000299.1, from coordinate 12,318 downwards.
CGTGCTGGGTTTGGGTGGCTCGCTGCGCTATAAGCCCGGCCCGTTTATGTATACGGAGCGGGAGATGGCCGCCCGTGTAAAGAAGCTGCGCTTCAAGCTCTGGCGCAGCGGCGGCGTGGACGTGCTGCTCACGCATGCGCCCGCCTACCGCCTGGGCGATCAAGAGCACATCTCGCACAGGGGATTTATGGCCTTTCGCGACGTTATGGACCGCTATCAGCCGCGCTTTATGGTGCATGGACACGTGCACAAGGAATATTCGGCAAATTTTGTGCGCGCGCGCTCCTACGGGGAGACGACGGTGATCAACGCCGACAAGCGCTATGTGTTTGAAATCTAGCTTGGTGGGACAGGCGGACAAGCGCCGCCTTCAACGCAGCGCTCTAGGCTGTCAAAAAACGCTCAAAGCGATGCCTGGAGGGCCGAAGCCCTCCAGATAAATTTCAAATCCGGCGGCATGCGCGGCGGTTTCGGCAGCCATGCGCGTTTGTCTACAGAAAAAGACCGCAAATGCGGCCTTTTTTGTTGGTGCCTGCCGTAGGAGGGCCGGGCGCGCTTTCAGGCGCGCACCTTTTCCACTTTGATGAGGTTCGTGTTGCCGGAAACGCCGTTGGTGATGCCGCCGGTGATGAGGATGTTGTCGTCGGGTTGCAGGCCGAACTGGCGGATGGCCAACTGCTTGGCGGTGTAAAAGAGCACTTCGGTGGAGTCGAACGTATCGCACATGACGGGCGTCACACCCCAGGAGAGCGCAAGCCTGCGCCACGTGTGCTCGTTGTTGGTCAGGCCCAGGATGTCCACGGGCGTGCGGAAGCGCGAAACCATCCGCGCCGTGACTCCCGAGAGCGTGCACACGCAAATGGCCTTGGCGTCGATGTCGATGGACATGCCGCATACGGCGTGCGAGATGGCGTCCACGAGGTTGCGGATTTCAAACCCGGCACGATGAAAGCGCTTGGCGTAGTTGATGTTGCTTTCCGTATACTCGGCAATGCGCGCCATCGTCTGCAGCGTCAGCACGGGATGGTCGCCCATGGCCGTCTCGCCCGAGAGCATGATGGCGCTCGTGCCGTCATAGACGGCATTGGCCACGTCGGACGCTTCGGCGCGCGTGGGCCGCGGGTTGTGGATCATCGATTCAAGCATCTCCGTGGCGGTGATGACGCGCTTGCCGAGCATGCGGCATTTGGTGATCAGCCGCTTTTGAATGGCGGGCAGCTCCTCAAAGGGCATTTCCGCCCCCAGGTCGCCGCGGCCGATCATGATGCCGGAGCATTCTTTGCAGATTTCCTCGATGTTGTCAATGCCCGTGCTGTTTTCGATCTTGGCGATCAGCTCGATTTCCGTTGCTTTTTTCTCTTTTAAAATGGCCTTGATATCCAGCAGGTCCTGGCGGCGGGAGACGAAGGAACAGGCGATGAAATCGACCCCCTGCTCGATGCCAAAGAGGATATCCTTCCGGTCCTGCTCGCTGACGTAGGGCTGGCTGAGCACCTTGCCAGGAAAGCTCATGCTCTTGCGGTCGCCCAGCACGCCGCCGTTGACCACGGTGCAAACGGCGTCCGTGCCGCTGACGCTTTTGACGGTAAAGCTCAAAAGGCCGTTGTTGAGCAAAATTTTATCGCCTGGGACGAGGTCCTGCATGAGCCCTTTGTAGCTGACGGAAACGCGGTGTTCGTCGCCAATGATTTCATCGGTTGTGAACGTGAACTCGTCGCCTTCGCGCAGCGTGACGCTGCCGTTTTGGAAGGTGCGGATGCGGTACTCCGGCCCTTTCGTATCCAGCATGATGGCGATGGGCAAGTTCAGCTCCTCGCGCAGGCGCTTGATCGTTTCAATCCGGGCGAGGTGTTCGGCATGGTCACCGTGCGAAAAATTGAGCCGGGCTACGTTCATGCCCGCAAGGAACATTTGGCGCAGCGTCTCTTCGCTTTCGCACGCGGGGCCGATGGTGCAGATGATCTTTGTCTTGCGCATAAGAAACCTCCTAACGAATCGGGCAAGCGCTGGGCAAACAAGGTGAGAGTATAGCATGCGTCGTGTTTTGTGTCAAATAAAAAACCCCGTGTCCGCCTGGCGGGCGCGGGATTTTTGCGCTTTCTAAACGCGTCCGGCGGTGTCGCCGTGGCGCTTGATCTGTTCGTTGAGGACGTTGATGTTCCCGCAACCCATCGTCAGGACGAGGTCGCCCGGCTGCCAGTGCGTGCGCAGGTATGCCTCCGTGTCGTCAAAAGTGGGCGTGTGGTGAACGTTTTGCCCCGTGGCGGCGATGGCATCCACGAGCATGCGGCTATTGATGTCGCCCGGGTCTTTTTCGCGGGCGGCGCAGATGTCTGTGATGAGGATTTCGTCCGCCGCGTCGCAGCAGTGGATATAATCCTTAAAAAGGCGCTTGACGCGTGAAAACGTGTGCGGCTGCATAACGGCCCAAAGCTTGTTGTGCTTTTGCAGGCAAGCTACCGAGAGCGCACCGGCCATCTCCACAGGGTTGTGGCCGTAGTCATGGTAGACTTTCACGCCGTCGGTTACGCTCGTCAGCTCAAAGCGGCGGTGGACATTTTCAAAGCTGCAAAGCGCCGCACAGCTTTTTTGCATGTCGGCGCCCAGCGCGTGCGCGGCCGCCAGCGCCGCCAGCGCGTTGAGCACGTTGAACCGCCCCGCTACGCGCAGCGTAAGGGGCGCGATGGGCTCTCCGCGATAGGAGAGCGTAAAGGAGGGGTGGCCTTCTTCGTCCGTGGTAAGGCCCTGCGCCTGCCAATCGCACGCGGCGCCAAAGCCGAACGTTTCGCAGCGGCAGGCGGCTGTGCCCATCAGGCGCAGCACGTTTTCATCGTCGCCGTTGCCGATAAAGACGCCGCCTTCCTGCACGCGGGCCACAAACTGGCCGAACGCTTCCACGATGGCGTTTAGGTCTTTGTAATAGTCGAGATGGTCCTCCTCGATGTTGAGCACGACGGCGACCGTCGGGCGCATCTGCAAAAAGCTGGAGTGAAACTCGCAGGCCTCGGCGACGAAAACGTTGTGTGCGCCCTGGCGGGTGCTGCCGCCGATATAATCATAATCGCCGCCGATGTGCACGGCAGGGTCCAGGCCGCAATCGACGAGGATTTTCGCAAGCATTGCGGTGGTCGTCGTTTTGCCATGGGTGCCGGAGATGCCGGCGGCCTGGGCGTATCCCTCCATCAGCTGCCCCAACAGCGTGGCGCGCTCCATCTGCGGGATGCCAAGGCGGGCCGCTTCTTGACGCTCAGGGTTGTCCGGGGCAATGGCGGCGGAATAGATCACGAGCGCCGCGCCGTGGACGTTTTCGGCCTGATGCCCGATGGTTACGGGAATGCCGCTTTCACGCACGGCTTGAACGTGATAGCTGTCGTAGTTGTCGGACCCGGTAACGGCAAAACCGCGGCGCGCCAGCAGTCCCGCAAGGCCGGACATGGAGCTGCCGCCTATGCCGATCATATGCACGCGCTTGCCGGTAAAATCATTGATATGCATCCTTGCGCCGTGTGCCTCCTGCAACTGAATTCTCCTTCCATTATACGCAAATGCACGAGGGGCTTCAACAAAAATTTTAAGCCCTGCCGCAGCCTCGCTGAAAATGGGTCTGGTCAACCCTGGAGGATTCTGATATAATATAAAATCCAGAACTCAATTTTATTCGACAAAGCGTGCGCTTGCAAGGAGGCGGGAGCAATGGATCATATCCGTCGGACGGAACGCTTGGCGGCGATGACGCAGATGCTCGTCAGATCGCCCAACAAAAACTTGGCGCTTTCCGTGTTTTGCGATGCGTTTGAGACGGCAAAGTCCACCGCGAGCGAGGATTTGGACATCGTCCGTACGGCAATGAAACGCTTCTCCCTGGGTTCGCTTGAGACGCTGCCGGGTGCGGCGGGAGGCGTGCGCTACCGGCCGCTTGTGCCGCGCGACCAGGCGCTTGCCGAGGTGCGCGCGCTTTGCGAGCGGCTGGGGAACGCAGGCAGGGTGCTGCCGGGCGGGCTGCTGTTTATGGCGGACGTGCTGGGCGACACCGCGACGCTCACGCGCATGGGAGAGGTGCTGGCGAGCGAATACTACGAGGCGGAGCCGGATTTTGTGGTGACGATGGAAACGCAGGGCATCCCGCTGGCGATGATGACGGCGCGGGCGCTCAACGTGCCCATGGTGATCGCCCGGCGCAGCGTGAAAGCATACGAAGGCGCCGCCGTGCATATCACCTATCCGGTAGGCCATTCGTATGAGACGATGTCGCTTCCGCGGCGCATGGTGCGCGAAGGCCAGCGCGCACTGATCGTCGACGACGTACTGCGCACGGGCGGGACGCTTGCCGGATTGCGCAGCTTGATGAACGAGTTTGCCGTGACGGTCGTCGGGGCTGCCGTCATGATGGCCACGGAAGAAGCCTACCGCAGCGCGCCCCAGACGCGGCCGCTGGCCGTGATGGAAGGCGTGGACGAAAGGACGGGAAGCGCGCTTTTGCGCCCAGGCGACTGGTTGGCATCCTAAAGCACCGGCAAATCCCCCGAAAGGCAAGAAAGCATACAGATGGAAACATTTTTAATCGTTGGCCTGGGCAATCCGGGCGAACGCTACGAGCATACGCGCCACAACGTTGGGTTTGACGTGGTGGAGATTCTCTCTCAGCAGCTGCGCATCCCGCTGAACAAGCGCCGCTTTGCGGCGCATGTGGGCGAGGGCGTCTATGCCGGCAAGAAGCTCGTGCTTGCGCGGCCGCAAACGTATATGAATTTAAGCGGGGAGAGCGTCGTGCAGCTGGTGAACTGGTACAAGCCCGCGCGCGATGGGCTTGCGCTCGTCTATGACGACTGCGACCTGCCCATGGGCACCATTCGCGTGCGCGCAAGCGGTTCTGCCGGGACCCACAACGGCATGCGCTCCGTAATCGGCTTGTTGGGGCGGGACGATTTTCCGCGCGTGCGTGTGGGCATCGGCCGCCAGCCCGAGGGATGGGAACTGGCCGATTGGGTGCTTGCACACTATCGGACGGAACAGGAGCGGGCCGTGGCGTTTGAAGCGTACAAGGCGGCGGCGCAGGCGCTGCTGTGCATCGCATCGGAGGGCGTGGAAGCGGCCATGTGCAAGGCAAACCGCCGGCCGCCCCGCGCACGGGCGGAGGAAAAAGCGGCGAACGCAGGTGCGCCGGAGGAGTCGCGGGAGGAAGCGTGAGGGATTTTTTGTTTGCGCCGTTGCGGGGCTGGGAACCCTTTGAGGCGCTGTTGGCGAACGCCCGGGAGGGCAAGGTTGTTACCGCCTTTGGCATGGCGGAGACGCAAAAGACGTATCTGGCGGCGGCGCTCGCCCGGGAGAGCGGGCGGCCGGCGCTTTTTGTTGTGGCGACGGAGGCGCAGGCGGCCCGCTGCTTTGACGACCTCAATTGCTTTCTGGGCGAAGGCGTCTACCTGCTGCCGGCGCGTGAAGGCTCGCTTTTTTATGCGGCGGCGGCAAGCCGCGACGTGCTGCATAGGCGCGTAGAGGTGCTCTTTGCGCTTTTAAACGGGAAACCGAAAGCCGTAGTGGTTTCTGCCGAGTCGCTGCAATACAGGCTGACGCAGCCGCAAAGCTTTCTTTCGCTTTGCATCCATCTGGCCGTTGGCGACTGCATGCCGATGCAGGATGTGCTGCAGCGGCTGGTGCGCGCAGGATACGAGCGCGTGGAAAAGGTGGAAACAAAAGGGGAGTTTGCCGTGCGGGGCGGCATCATGGACGTGTTCCCACCGTGCATGGCGGCGCCGGTGCGCATAGAATGGTTCGACGATGAGGTCGACTCCATCCGCAGCTTCGATGCGTCGACGCAGCGGTCGCTGCAAAGCCTGAATGCGGTTGCGCTCAGCCCTGCGGCGGAGCTGACGTTTGCACCGGGGGAAGAGGCGGAGGCGGCGGCGCGCCTGTCGGCGGCGCTGGAGGATTCGCTGCGCCGCAAGCCGTCCCAGCCGGCGGCATATGACGAACTGTTCGCGCAGGCGCCCGCGGAGCTGGGGGAAAAACTGCAAAACGCACTGCGCCCAAGTTCGCCGGAAGAAAAGCTGCGCAACCGCATTTCGCGCAGCGTCGAGGGGCTTATCAGCGAAGGAAGCTTTCCCAACATGGAAGCGTACGTTTCCGTGCTCTGCCCCAATACGTGTACCGTTGCGGACTGGATGGAAAACCCAATCGTTTTCCTGGATGAGCCGGACAAGCTGCGCGAGACATGCGAGAACAGATCCTTCGAGTTTGGCGAGGCATTCAAAACGGCTCTTTCGCAGCGGGAGGCGCTGGCCCAACAGGCGACGACGCTCTTTGACGGCGCGCAGCTGCTGACGGCGCTGAGCGCGCACGGCGCCGTTACGCTTTGCTCATTCCTGCGCACGATGGGCGGGCTGCATCCGGATGCGGTTGTCAAGGTGGACGGCGTAGGGACGACGGCGTATCAAAATCAGTTTCAAGAGTTGGAACGCGATTTATCGGCCTGGCGCAAGGACGGGTGGCGTATAGCGCTGCTTTCGGGCGGCGAGGCGCGCGGCGAGCGCCTGCTGCGCACGCTGACGGAGCTGGGCGTCCCTGCGCGCCTGGACGCGCAGGCACAGCAGCCGCTGCAAGCGGGCGAGACGGCCGTCTATCCGCTCTCGCTTTCGCACGGTTTCCTCTATCCGCAGCTGAAGTTCGCCGTCATTTCCGATGCGGACCTGTATGGCGCGGCATATAAGAAACGGCGCACGCGGCGCACGTCCGGCGAGCGCATTGAGGCGTTTACGGAGCTGGCCGTGGGCGACTATGTCGTGCATGAGGAGCACGGCGTGGGCGTTTACCGCGGCACGGTGCGCTTGCAGAGCGAGGGACGCTGGCGCGACTATCTGTTCATTCAATATCAGGGCAACGACAAGCTGTACGTGCCCACCGACCAGATGGACCGCGTGCAGAAGTTCATCGGCGGGGACGGGGCGCCGCCCAAGATCAACCGGCTCGGCGGCAGCGAGTGGCAAAAGCAAAAGCAAAAGGTCAAGCAGTCCATCCGCAAGATGGCGTTTGATCTTGTCAAGCTTTACGCCGAGCGCAGGGCTTCCAGCGGTTTTGCTTTCAGCCCGGACGGCCCCTGGCAGCGCCAGTTTGAGGATAATTTCCCCTACGAGGAAACGCCCGACCAGCTGCAGGCCGTGGAGGAAATCAAAAAGGACATGGAAGCGCCCACCGTCATGGACCGGCTGCTGTGCGGAGACGTTGGCTACGGCAAGACGGAGGTGGCGCTGCGCGCCGCGTTCAAAGCCATCGCGGACGGCAAGCAGGTGGCTATTCTTGTGCCGACAACCGTTTTGGCGCAGCAGCATTATAATACCATTCAAAAGCGCTTTCAGGGCTTTCCTGTGCGGTATGAAATGCTCAGCCGTTTCCGCACGCCCCAGGAGCAGGCCGATATTCTGCACCGCCTGGCAGAGGGGAAAATTGACCTGATCGTCGGCACGCATAAGCTTTTGAGCAAGAATGTCGTTTTTTTCGATCTGGGCCTGCTCATCATCGACGAGGAACAGCGCTTTGGCGTGCAGCATAAGGAGACGATCAAGAACATTCGCAAAAACGTGGACGTGCTCTCGCTTTCGGCCACGCCGATCCCGCGCACGCTGCACATGTCCATGGTCGGCATTCGCGATATGAGCCTGCTGGAGACACCGCCGGAAGAACGCTTTCCCGTGCAGACATATGTGGTGGAGTATTCTCAGGGCCTCGTGCGCGACGCGCTGCTGCGCGAATTGCAGCGGGGCGGACAGGCGTACGTGCTCTATAACCATGTGGACCGCATTGAGCGCTTCTATGAAAGCCTGCGCGCGCTCGTGCCGGAGGCGCGCATCGGCATCGGGCATGGCCAAATGCGCGAAAACGCGCTGGAAGATACGATGCTCGACTTTTATCAGGGGAAATACGACGTCCTGCTGTGCACGACGATTATCGAATCGGGGCTGGATATCCCCAACTGCAACACGCTGATCGTCTGCGAGGCGGACCATTTTGGCCTTTCGCAGCTGTACCAGCTGCGCGGGCGCGTCGGCCGCTCCAACCGCCTGGCGTATGCGTACTTCACCGTGCAGCCGGACAAGGTGCTTTCGGAAACGGCCGAAAAGCGCCTGCGGGCGCTGCGCGAGTTCACGAGCTTTGGCAGCGGGTTCCGCATTGCGCTGCGCGATTTGGAAATCCGCGGGGCGGGCAACGTGCTGGGCGCAGAGCAGCACGGCTTCCTATCCGCCGTGGGGTACGATATGTATTGCAAGCTCATGGAGGAAACGGTGCGCGAGGTGCGCGGCGAGGTAGGGGAGACGGTGGAAGGCGCGCAGGAAACGCGCGTGGAATATCCCGTGGACGCCTATCTGCCCGCGGAGTACGTGCCCTCCGACGCACAGCGGATCGCGCTGTATAAGCGCATTGCCGCCATCGGCGACGAGGGGCAGCGCGCGGATGTGCTCGAGGAGATCATCGACCGCTACGGCGACCCGCCGCCGCAGGTGGACTTGCTGCTGGATATTGCCCAGCTGAAAACGATGTGCAACCGCCTGGGCGTGGACCTGGTCAGCTATTCCCCCGGACAGGTCAAGATGCGCTTTGCGCCGACGGCCAAGCCGGATATGCAAAAGCTCTTCCCTGCCGTGATGATGGCCGACAAGCGCCTTACCTTTTCGGCAAAGCAGCCATCCAGCCTGCTGCTGCGCGCGCCGGGCGTTAAGCCTGAGCCGCTGCTGAAGGAGGCCGTGCGCGTGATGGCCAAGGTGGACGCGGCCATGCGCGTCTGAAGCGCAAGCGGATAGGCCGCCGCAAACCGCCCTGCGAAAATTCCCTTTTGCTATGGCTGGCCGCTCTTGACAAAACGCTATAAAGAAGGTACGCTACCTTTGGATTTCGCGCGGAGGAAGGTGTACTATGCTTACCATCGGCATTTGCGGCGCAAGCGGCAGCGGGAAGACGACCTTGGCGCATGCGCTGGCCGGACAGATCAAAGGGCGCTGCGTATTAATCAACCAGGACGCCTATTACCGCGATCATCCCCATCTCTCGTTTGCCGAGCGCGAACGGCTCAACTATGACGAACCGGCTATTTTTGAACATGACCAGCTTCTAGCGGATGTGACGGCAAGCCAGCAGGGGCTCTCCTTCCCCCGCAAGGCGTACGATTTCACCAACCACCGCCGTGCGGACACGAACGAACCTGTCCCGCCCGGCGATGTGCTTATCATCGAGGGAATCCACACCTTTTACGACCCGCGCCTGCGGGAGAAAATGGATTTTAAAATTTATGTCAGCGTTGATCCGGACATTTGCCTTCTGCGCCGCGTGCAGCGCGACGTGCTCGAGCGCAGCCGCAGCGTGGAGGGCATTGCCAGGCAATACCTGACCACCGTCAAACCCATGTATGAGCGCTGGATCCGCGGCTACATCGAGTTCGCTGACCTGATCGTCGCCGGGGGAGGCAAAAATGCCCGGATTGCCGATATTCTCGCTTTTTATATCAACAACGATATGGGAAGGCGCGGCGGCTGATATCCGGCGCGAAAGCGCGCAAAATAGAGGACAAGCAGCGAAGGAGGACGCATCATGCAAAGCATTCGGGAACTGTACGATCAACAAATGAAGGAACTGTCCGCGGCGTGCAACCGCGTGGCGGAGCTGGGATACGTCACCAGCCACGGCGGGAACCTTTCCATGCGCGTGGCGGAGGACGTCGTATTGATTACGCCCACGAAGGTAGAAAAGCGCAACTGCTCTCCGGACGATATCTGCGCCATCAACCTCAAGGGCGAGCCGGTCTACACGCCGCAGGGGCGCAAGGCGACCAGCGAGTGGCCGTTCCATCTGCGCGTGTATCAAAAGCGGCCGGACCTGCGCTCCGTCGTCCATGCGCACCCGCCGATCCTCACGGGCTATGCCATCGCCGGTGTGGACGTGATGGCGACGCCTTTCCTGCCGGAATGCGCCATTGAAGTAGGGCCGATGATTCTGGTGCCGTATGCACAGCCCGGCAGCGATGCGTTGGCAGAGATGTTTGACGAGCCGCTGCGCCGCTCCAACGGCTTTTTGATGGAAAACCACGGCGCGCTGATGACGTCCGCGGACGGTATCATGCGCACGGTGGACATGCTGGAGATGATGGAGAACGCTGCGCAGAGCGCGCAGGTGGCGCTGGCGCTCGGCCGCTTCAAGCCCATTCCGGAAAAAGATCTGGCGGATTTGGAAGACGTCATGAGAAGCCGCGGGCTGCCGATGCCCGGCGAAAAAGGGTTCCATCAAACGCTCAAGGACTGCTTTGCATGAGCCGCATCCTGCTGGAAGCGCACGCGCATACGAGCGAGACGAGCGCCTGCGGCCGCCTGCCGGCGGCGCGCCTGGTGGAAAGCTTACAGGCGCTTGGGTATGGCGCCGTCGTCATTACGGATCATTACCTGCCGGGCCAGCGCAACACGCGCGCGGCGCGCGAAGCGTTTTTGGAAGGATACCGCGCCGCCACAAAAGCGGCGGAAGGAAGCGGCATGGTCGTTTTGCCGGGGATGGAAATCCGCTTTCAATCGCACGAAGAGGATTTCCTCGTCTACGGCATGGAGGAGGAGGACATCCTCTCCCTGCCGGACAACGTCTGCGAGGCGCCCGCCGCGCTGCATGAGTTTCATGAGCTGTGCAAGGCGCGCGGCTTCATGCTCTTCCAGGCACATCCGTACCGCCAAGGGCTTTTCCCCGCCAACACGCCGGACATCGACGGCATGGAAATTTTCAACGGCAACCCTCGCCAGGACAGCCGCAACCGCATGGCCGCCCTTTTTGCCTCGCGCCATAATCTGCACACCATTGCCGGCAGCGACATCCATCGCGAAGGCGACCAGGGGATTGCCGGCTTATACGTGCCGGAGACGGCGCTGACGCCGGCCGCCTTTGCCGACTGGCTCCGCCATACGCCGCATCCGCGCATTTTTTATCAGGAAATGCCCGTGGACGGCATCCGTTACCTTGTGCGCGCGATTCCGCACAAGGAAATGCTGCGTGCGCTGTATGAGGATGCGGGCTGGACCAGCTATTGCGAGGATATCGGCCGCACGATGCGCGGCATTGCGGCATCGCAGCGCATCGTTACCGCATGGGACGATACGACGCTCGTGGGCATGGCACGCTGCGTCGGCGATGGGGAGACGATTGTGTACGTGCAGGATCTGCTCGTGCTGGGCGCTTACCGGCGCAAGGGAATCGGCACGGCGCTGCTGCGCCGCCTGCTCGCGCCCTATGCGGACGTGCACATGACCGCGCTGACCGCAGACAAGTTGCCGGGGACGCGTGCGTTTTGCCGCAGCTGCGGCCTTTTGCCCGCAGAGGAATACCGCTGCGAGGGATTTTTGAAGATTAACGGCTAAACGCTTGCCGAATGTGCAAGGGAAACTAAGAAGCAAATTTATCCACCGGCAGGAGCCGGTGGATTTTTATGGCTAAAAAACGCTTTTAAAATGGCTCCCCATGTTGAGAAAATCTGTTTAGGAAGGCATGTTGAAAAGGAGTACGGGAAATTTGGGCTTGCATCGATGGGGCGTGATTGAAACGCATGGAATTAAAGCGCTTGACAATTTCGCCATGCATTGACCGGCAGCGTGGTTGTTTAGCCGCATTGTGAGCCGGCAGAGACAAGGCATGGACAACGGGTGGGACGAAAGCGGTTTAAAAAGAAAACAAATGCTATGCGGCAGCGGTTTCCTGTTCGCCAATGCCTGCCCAGGTAAGGAAAAACCCCATGACACAACTGATGAGCAGGCCGATTAGGTAATAGAGGATGGATAGTGCAGCGCCGTTGGGGCCGGCAGTCATCACAAAGATGCCCAGCAGCCCGGAAGGCCCCCACGTGGTGGCCGCCACCTGCATAAGCATCACGAACGCACCGCCGAAGCCCGCACCAAGCCCAGCAGTAACAAACGGTTTCCCCATGGGCAGCGTTACGCCGTAAATCAAAGGCTCGCCAACGCCCAGAATACCCGCCGGCAGCGCACTGGCGATGACGGATTCCAGGCGCTTGTTTTTTGTCCTGCGGGCTTTGAAAAACAGCGCGGCGGCAGCGCCGACTTGGCCTGCGCCCGCCATAGCCAGCGCGGGATAAAGCGTGACATAGCCAAAGGCTTCCAGCTGCACCGTGTAGAGGGCCACCAGCCCATGGTGCATTCCTACGGCTACCATGGGCAGGAACAGCGCTGCCCCCAAATAGCCTGCCACCATGCGGACCAGGGGATTTGCGCTCATTGCCACCAGCTCCACCAGGGCGCATAGGCCGGAGGAGATTAACCCCACGATGGGCATGACGAGGAAAAGGTA
>DVLH01000298.1 GCA_018715585.1 Candidatus Aphodomonas merdavium | reverse complement strand
CACAACGAGACAGGCGTATGCGCCAAGTGCTACGGCATGAACCTGGGCCACGGCGGGCTGGTGGATATTGGCGAAGCCGTGGGCGTCATCGCGGCGCAGTCCATCGGCGAGCCCGGAACGCAGCTGACGATGCGCACGTTCCATACCGGCGGCGTCGCCTCCGACGAGGATATCACGCAAGGTCTTCCGCGCGTGGAGGAGCTCTTCGAGGCGCGCAAACCCAAGCGCGATGCGACGCTGGCCGAGATCGACGGCGTCGTGCGCATGGGCGAGACGAAAAAGCGGCGCGAAATCATCATCACCGGCAACGACGGCGAGGTGAAGACGTACCCGATCAACTACGGCAGCCGCCTCAAGGTGCAGGAGGGCGACCATGTCATCGCCGGACAGGAGCTGACGGAAGGCTCCATCAACCCGCATGACCTGCTGCGCATCCTGGGCGTGAAAGCCGTGCAGAACTATCTGCTCAACGAGGTCGTCAAGACGTACCGCCAGCAGGGCGTCGACATCGCCGACAAGCATATCGAGGTCATCGTGCGGCAAATGCTGCGCAAGGTGCGCATCGAGGATGCGGGCGATTCCGGGCTGCTTCCCGGCGCGCTGGTGGATATCTTCCGCTTTGAGCAGGAAAACGAGGACACCATCCTTGCCGGCGGCCGTCCGGCCGTTGCAAAGCGCGTACTGCTGGGCATCACCAAGGCCACGCTGGCCACGGACAGCTTCCTGTCCGCCTGCTCCTTCCAGGAGACGACGCGCGTGCTGACGGAGGCGGCGATCAAGGGCAAGTGCGACCCGCTCGTCGGCCTGAAAGAAAACGTCATCATCGGCAAGCTGATCCCGGCGGGTACCGGTATGAAGCGCTACAAAAACATAGAAATCCGCGAAGCATTATAAAAAACAGGGCTGGAAGCCCGGCAGAACTTGCCGGGCTTCTTTCCTGCCTTGCGGGGGAAGGCAATGATGGATGCTAACATCTTTCGCATCGAGGGAAGCGTGACCGCGTGCAGGCGGCACGGCAGCGGCCATATCAACGAGACATACCTGGTTTCCACCGACGCGCAGCGCAGCTATATCCTGCAAAAGATTAACCGAGCGGTCTTTCGCGATGTGGACGCGCTGATGCGCAACATTGCGCTGGTGACCGATTATCTCTCCGGCCAAGAAAGCGGTCCGCCCTGCGTAGCCGCGCTGATCCCCACGCGCGCGGGCGCAAACTGGTATGAGGCAGAGGACGGCAGCGCATGGCGCATGTACGCGTGCGTCGAAGGCGGCGTCTGCCTGGATGCGGCGCGCGGGCCGGACGATTTTCGACAGAGCGGCCGCGCGTTCGGCGCGTTCCAGCGCAAGCTTGCAGCCTTTGATGCTTCACAGTTGACGGAGACAATCCCGCGCTTTCATGATACGCCCGAGCGCCTGCGCGTGCTGTTTGCGGCGGCAAAACAGGATGCGCTGGGGCGCGCAAAGGAGGTGCGCCGCGAGATTGATTTTGCCGCAGCGCGGGCACAGGAGGCGTCCACGATGGTGCGGATGCTGCAGCGGGGAGAGCTGCCGCTGCGCGTGACGCACAACGACACCAAGCTCAACAACGTTTTGCTGGAGGCTGTGACGGGCGAGCCGCTGTGCGTGGTCGACCTGGACACGGTGATGCCCGGCCTTGCCGGCAACGACTTTGGCGACTCCATCCGCTTTGGCGCATCGACCGCCGCGGAGGATGAGCGCGACCTGGAACGGGTGGAAATGTCGCTCTTGCTATACGAGGCGTACGCCGAGGGATTCCTGGGCGAGTGCGGCCAAAGCCTGACGGAGGCGGAGATTGAAACGCTGCCGCTCGGCGCGAAGCTGATGACGCTGGAATGCGGCGTGCGCTTTTTGACCGACTATCTCAGTGGAGACACCTATTTTCATACCACACGCCCGGGGCAGAACCTGGACCGCTGCCGCACACAGTTGCGGCTGGTGGCGGATATGGAGAAAAAATGGGCGCAGATGGCGCGCCTGACGCAAAAGGTGGCAAGGCGATGAGAGAGACGACGTTGTGCTATCTGGAAAAAGACGGCAGCTATTTAATGCTGCATCGGACCAAGAAGCAAAACGATGAAAACGCCGGCAAATGGATCGGCGTGGGCGGCCATTTGGAGCCGGGAGAGACGCCGGAGCAGTGCCTGCTGCGCGAGGTGCGCGAGGAGACAGGCCTGACGCTGACGCGCTACCGCGCGCGGGGAATCGTTGATTTTGCGTCCGATGTTTGGGGACAGGAGCGGATGCATCTGTTCACGGCGGACGGGTTTATCGGCGAACTGCACGTGTGCAACGAGGGAGAGCTTCAGTGGGTGCCTCAAAAAGACGTGCTCTTGCTGCCGCTATGGGAAGGCGACAAGATTTTTCTCGAGCTGCTCAAGCAGGAGGAACCTTTCTTTCATCTTGTGCTGCGGTATGAGGGAGAAACATTGCGCGAGGCAAAACGGCTGTAAAACGCTTTGTGCCTGCATGCCTTCATCGTCTTTTGCCGAAAAGCAGCAGATATGGTGGCTGCGGGTGGTCGCGGCGCTTTAAAACCGCGGCCGCTTTTGCGAAGCAAGCTTGCTTCTTTGCGGGCTGTTTTCCAGCTTTTGCAACTGCCGGGCCGCGGCAATCAGGGTTTGAATGGGCAATATCGCCGGGTACGGGAAGGCCGCGGCGCACTGCAAAAGGCCGCCATAGGCGGCCTTTTAAACCGGTTTTCCTGTATGCCATGGGCCGCCGTGCATTACAGCGGCCGTTTCTTTGCCATGCCGGCTTTGCGGGGAAAGCGGGAATCGGTTGGCTGTTCTTTTTCCACAAGCACCAGTACATGCCCGCGGCCGGCACCGCCCGACGGTGCGTCGACCATGTGCGGCGGGCCGCCGCCTAACAGCGGGCTGACGCGCGCAGCGTCCACCATCTCCGCCTGGGCGGCAGGGCCTTTCCAAAGGATGCACCGCCCGCCGACGCGCACCAGCGGCAGCAGCCATTCCAGCAGGATGGGGAGCGGTGCGACGGCACGGCTCAGGGCGGCGTCATACGTTTCG
>DVLH01000036.1 GCA_018715585.1 Candidatus Aphodomonas merdavium | reverse complement strand
GACGGGGGAAGCGGCATGAAGCCTTTTTTGGAGCTTACCGATGTAAAAAAGCGTTACCGCATGGGCGGGATGGACGTCAGCGCGCTTGCTGGAATCAGCCTACGCGTTGCACGCGCGGAGCTGGTGGTGATTACCGGGGACAGCGGCGCAGGCAAGACGACGCTATTAAACCTCCTGGGCGGAATGGACAGCGTGAGCGGCGGCGAGATCGTGGTGGACGGGCGGCGGATCAGCGGGCTGAACATGCGTGAACTTGCGCGCTACCGGCGCGAGGCTGTAGGGTTTGTGTTCCAGTTTTATAACCTTATGCCCAACTTGACGGCGCTTGAAAACGTGATGCTGGCGCAGCAAATCAGCCGCATGCCGCAGGACGCGCTGAGCGTGCTGGGGCAGGTTGGGCTGGCAGCGCGCGGGAACCATTATCCCGCCCAGCTTTCCGGCGGCGAACAGCAGCGCGTAGCGGTTGCGCGGGCATTGGCCAAACGGCCAAAGCTGCTCCTGTGCGACGAACCGACGGGCGCGCTGGATGAGGCGACGGGCAGGGCGGTGCTGGCGCTGATCCGGGACGCTTGCAAGGCGGCAGGGACGACGGCTGTCATCGTCACGCACAACGCGGCGCTGGCGGCCATGGCGGATCGGGCCGTGTATCTGCGCAGCGGCAAAGCCGTCCGTGTGCTCGTCAACGAGCATCCTCTTGCGCTCGAACAGATCACATGGTAACGGGAGGGGAACGGCATGCGGGTTTTGACAAAGGACTTTTTCAGGGTAATTGGCAAAAACAAAGGGCGGTTCCTTTCCGTCTTTTTTATCGTGCTGCTGGGCGCGGGGTTTTTTTCCGGCATCCGTGTCAGCCGCCGGGATATGCTCCTTTCGGCGGAAGAATATTATGACGGCACGCGGCTGATGGATTTGCGCGTGCTGGGGACGTTGGGGCTGACCCAGCAGGACGTTTTGGACATCGCTGCGCTGGAGGGCGTGGAAGCAGCCTATGGCGGATATACGCTTGACGTGCTTTGCGGCGGGGAGGAACAGGAGGCGGTCCGGCTGATTGCTTACCAGGACGGCGTAAACCTGCCCACCGTAACGCAAGGGAGGCTCCCGCAGGAGCCGGACGAGTGCTTTGTTGATGCGGCGTTTTTGGAACAAAACGGATATCAGGTGGGCGATACGCTCTCTGTAAGCGGCGAAGCGCTGGATGGCTCGCTTGCGCAGCGCACGTTTTGCATCGTTGGTGCGGGCATGCTGCCGTATTATATGGATTTAAGCCGTGGAACGGGCAGCGTTGGCAGCGGGGCGCTCAGCGGTTTTGTGCTGCTGTTGCCGCAGGCGTTTACGCTGGAGGCGTATACGGAGGTATATGTCCTGTTGGAAGGGGCGCTGCCGCTGGATAGCTTTGCGGCGGAGTATGAGGAGATGGCGCAGGCTGTGCGCCGGCAAATCGAGGCGATTGCCGGCGAGGCGTGCGAGCGGCGCCAAAGCGACGTTATGGCCAAGGCGCAGGAAGAGATTGACGCGTGGGAATCGTTGCTTGAGGAGGCGTCCGCCGGGCAAAAGGCGGTGCGGGCGGAAATTGACGAGGGCGAGTGGCAGCTGGCGCAGGCGGAGATTGACGAAAAGCGCGCCCAGCTGCAGGAGCCGGCGCAGCAGCAGCAGTTGGACGGCAAAAAACAAGCGCTGGCCCAGGCGCAGGAGGAGCTTTTGCGGGCGGACGAGGAAAGCGCTCCGCAGCTGGCCGAGGCGCGGGAAGAAATCGCCCGGGCACGGCAGGCGCTGGAAACGCTGAAAAGCGCGCAGTGGTATGTTCTCGGTAGGGATGCAATCGCTTCTTATGTCGCCTATCAAAACGACGCGCAGCGCATTGCGAAATTGAGCCAACTGCTGCCGGTTATTTTTTTTCTCGTTGCCGCACTCGTAAGCCTGACGGCAATGACACGTATGGTGGAGGAACAGCGCGAGCAAATCGGCATCCTCAAAGCGCTTGGCTGTGCCGATCGGACGATCGTGGCGCGTTATCTGGGGTTTGCTTTGCTGCCGACGGCGGCCGGGGCCGTGCTCGGCGTGCTTGCGGGCGAAAAATGCCTCCCGTACGCTATCCTGCGCACATATTCGATGCTCTATACGGGATTGCCGGTACGCCGAACGCCGCTGGACATGCGCGAGGGGGCGGTTGCCGTGCTGGCAAGCGTTTGTTGTACCTGCGCCGCAGCCGTTTTGGCATGCTATCAGATTTTCCGCGCTTGCCCTGCGCAGATCATGCGCCCTGAAGCGCCCAAAAACGGCAAGCGCGTCTTGCTGGAGCGGATCCCGTGGCTGTGGAGCCGCCTGCGCTTTACGCAAAAGGCCACGGTGCGCAACATGTTCCGATACAAAAAACGCCTGGTGATGACGGTGGTGGGCGTAGCGGGGTGTATGGGGCTTGTGCTGGTGGGGCTGGGACTGCACGATTCCATCGCACAGGTATGCGACAGGCAGTTTTCCGCGCTGACGCACTATCAGGCGGCCGTCACCCTTGCCGCCCCCTACGAAGCGCAGGAACGCGAGGTGCTTCTTGCGGCGCTCGACGGGCAGGACGGGGCGGTGGGGGCGCTTGCGTTTTGCGAAAAGACGGTAACGCTTTCTTACAAGGACGCCGTACAGGACGCCACGCTGAAGGTGCCGCAGAGCGAGGAAGCGCTTGAGCGTTTTTTTACCTTTCGCGATAGAAAAACGCAGGCCGCCGTCCGTTTTCCACAGGACGGAGCGCTGCTGAGCGAAAAAGCGGCGTTGCTGCTGGGCGCCGGTGTGGGCGATACAATTCAGCTGACGGTTGACGGTTCGCGTTCGGTATCCGTCCGCATTGCCGGCGTGTTTGAAAACTATATTGGCCATTTGCTCTTTCTTGCGCCACAAACCTATGAAGCGCTCTTGGGCGCACAGCCGGAATATAACCAGCTTTTGCTGCGCTATGCAGACGGTTCGGATGCTTTTGAGCGCGCTGGGCGAGTTTTTGCTCGGGCAAGAAGCCGTCCAGGGGGTTGCGTTCGTCAGTGAGACGGTGCAATGGGCAAACGATACGCTCGCCTCGCTCCGTGGCATTGTGTATATTGTGCTGGCGTCTGCGGCGCTGTTGGCGTTTGTGGTGCTTTATAACCTTAACAGCATCAACATTACCG
>DVLH01000297.1 GCA_018715585.1 Candidatus Aphodomonas merdavium | reverse complement strand
AGTCCAGCATAAGGCGCAAAGCAATACAACGTCTTAAACACCTCCATCAAAGGTGCCGGCAGGCGTGCTTCCAGAACGAAACGTCCTGCAAAGCATGGAATTTTGGTCTGTTTCATCGGATATCGCAGCGTCTGCAACCGGTAATCCACAATGTGCAGCCCTGTCAGCATCGCTGCAAATGCATCAGCATCGTCAAGCGGCATATCGGGAAAGCATAGACCCCAGCGCACAATCAACGATTGCAGGATCAGCGACTCCTGCGGAAAGATCACATATCTCCCGCTCTGCTTGAAAGAAGCCGGCGTAAGCAATTCAATTGGGAAACGCCTATCAAGCGTTAACTCCTGCGCACGTTTTATGAACACATGAGGCGCTTCGATCCGCTCAAATTCACAGGAATCAAAACTGAACCTGCACGGGTGAAGCCGTATTTCCTTCTTCTCCTCCAATACTGGCATAAACAGTTCAATCGCTTCGTTGTTGAGCAGATTGACCGTCCACCAACCTTCCTTTGTTTTCGGGTCAAGCCACAGATATTGGTGGACCGGTCGCGTTCCCTGCTCGTGCAGCCGGTTTCCAGCCTCCGCGGAGACCTGCGACAGCAACCAAGCGTACAATGGATACGCCAGCGACGGAGAAAACCGTTCCGGTATATTCTCAATATGCAGTTTTGCCTGAACGATCATGTGATGCTCACCTCGCAGGCGCCAGTCACATACATCGTCTGCCCATGCTTTGCATATTTCAGCGTATGGGGAGAGATGCCAAGCGCCTGATCCTGTTCGTGATGATGGCCCCTAAAATTGCGGCTCAGATACCGGGACACAAAATCAAGCCCCTTTTCCTCGCCAAGATATGGATAGGCCAAGCTCGTAGCAAAGAAACCCGAACCGCCGCCAAGGTGCAGGAGGTTCCTTGTGCCCGGGTCCGACAGCCCATGTGGCGATGCAAAATGCTTTTCGTATGTTTGCCTGTAATATGCGGCAAATGCATTAATCGCCTCAAGAATGGTTTGAGCCGTTATTCGGTTTTTCAAGATTGACTGATCCAGCGTCAACCTAAAGCGGATAGCTGTTCCCGGCGCGATGCACTCACGGCAAAGATTGATGGCATGTGTCTCGCCGGCCCTAGAGCCATCCTGCTTCATCGTCAGCGTCATCATCCGGTCGGGGACCGGCTCACTATCGGAAACCTGAATACCACGCATCAGGCTGTTGACCGCGTTCGAGGGTTTCTTTGCCTCGAGTTCAAGCACATGCAGGTAGCTTTCTTCCGGCAAAACCAGGTTTTTTTCATTGCGCTTGTCCATTGGCATGTCCATCAGCCTTGCAACATTTGCTTGACGGCGCCGCGGGTCCTGCCCTGCAATCATCTGATACAGCAAAGCCGAGCGCAACGCTCCCTTGATGCTGCTTCCGGGGATATACGCCACGCCTTGGGGATTACGGATAAAGCGATGGATATCTTTGAGGCTGTGGTCTGCATCTAGGGTGCCGCCCGTGCTTACCTGATAACGGATGACCGGAGCGATTTGCTCATCGTCCAGACCGCATTCCCTGTACAAAAAAGCATACAGATCACCGCCCCTGCGCATACAGAAACCTTCAAACAGCTCCACAAGCCGGTTCTGAATCAGCAGGTCAAAGAAAGCCTGTTCTTTCAAAAAAGAGACGGTTCCCTTTTCGGGATTGAGGATATATTCCTTGCGCGGCGTCTTCTGGCCGCTGCCGATATGCAGCGGACCGCGCGTGGTCAACGTCAGCGTATAGACCTGCAGGTGATCCTGTTCAGTCAAAAGCTCACCCCCAGCATCATCGGTTTGGAATAACGGTATACGGGGTGCGCTCCCGCCTCGGCAACGCTGTACAGCGCTCCGGCAAAAGGCCGTTCCAGCATGGCGCCTGCGGCCAGGAAATACTGCGTTCTCTTTCGCTGCGGCGTGTAGCTGAAAGTATCCGACTGCACATAGCCGCCACGCCTTGTAATCTGATAGGATGCGCCGCTCAGCACGTTGTCCAGCTCATCATCCGCCGGCAGACTGGTCGTCAGCAGCAGATAATGCTTCGGGTTCTTTGCCGTCAGGGCGTCGTACAGCCATTGTGTCTGCGCGTCGAATGGCTTGTTGAGCAGGATCACATTCTCAATAGAGAACGCGCCATATCCGGCGCTGACCTTGCCGCCAATGCCGCCCGTTCCCAGCGCGTGCAGCAGCTTTTCAAGCCGCTGCGCCTGCGTTTCATCCACGCATCCCACCAGAATATAGAGCCCGCATGAAGGCTTGAAGCGGTATGCGCCCACCTGGTACGGCGTTGTATCATCTCCTTCGTGCACAGCCGCCATTGTCCGCGCCTCATGCACGCCAAAAGGCTCCTCGGACGGACAATACAGCCCATGTCCTTCAAGCGAAGACTGAAAATCCGCCATTTCCGGCACAGGAATCCATGCCATCCGCTTGATCGCCTTGCGAAGCCCGGCAGGCACTTCCTGCTTCGTCTGAGAAATGGCGCAGGGTTTGGGCAAATAATAGACGTCTTCGCCTTCCCTGCTGCGCCATGGCATGCTGTCGCTCAGCAAAAGCCTGCCCGTATCGGCTTGCTCGCACAGCACTTCAATTCCGTCCCCGCCCCACAGCGTGCCAGCCGTATGACACAGCGCCGAAAAGAGCGTATCCGCACAGAAATGATCCGATGAGGATTGCAGGGATGTTGCAGAATCTGCCATTCCAAAATGAACCGCGCCGTCAAAACGCAGCTTATACAGGTAATAATCCATAGTTGTCCACCTTGTCAAAAAGCGCTTTGAGCTGCTCCTGCGGGAAGTCCGATTCTACCTGTTCGAAGCGGAAGCCACTCAGGCTGACGCGGCCGCTGCCGCGCGAGCCATGCCCGCCGAGATAATCCAGCTGAAGCAGCCTCATGGCGTGGGCAAGCTGCTCCATGTCCTGCGCAACCTCCTCAGGCTTTATAACATCATAGACGATCCGCACGCCAAACTTCACGCCGGGTACCACCCGCTCAATCTGGCGCGGATTTGCTACAGAGGTCAGACGATTGATGCCATTTTCCGTTTTTACCTCGGTGATGCCGACTTCTTTAAAGCTGTCCGCGTTCATAATGAAGCAGTCTGAAAATTGAAGCCGGGAGCGCCGAACCGGCTGGGCGGAGCCAAACATCCGCAGGATCACCGGGTCATCTTCATCAAACTTGGGCATCGCCTGAATGTCCCTGCACAGGCTGCGCGCAAGCAGCGTGCGCAGCTTGCCCTTGAGACTGCTGCCCGGCACGATGGGCAGTTGTGTCATGGGATCGCGGATAACCGGGCTGTCCACAGCGCCGATGGCGGAAAAGGCGCCGGATGCGCCGATATGCAGCCCTGTGACCACCTTCATCTCACAGAGAATCACGATTTTTCCGTACATACCCGTTCTCCTTCTCAATTATCCCTGCCGCCCAGGAAGCGGTGATATGCCACCAGGGCTTCCATGTAGTGTGCAAAGCGAATCATTTCTGCCCGGCTGTTCCCGATGCCTTTGATATATGCCAGAAGCTGCGCCTTTTCCACAAACGTCATTACGGCCTGCTCACGGCCAGCGTCATAAACGATGCGCACGCGCAACCGCATGAGCTTGAGCCGGCTTTCTTCAAGCAGTTCCGCTTCCGTTCTCAGGTTTTCCACATTGTAGATGTCCGTGACAAGTGTATGGATAGCGCGAATTTTCGACGTGGTGATATCGAATCTTCCATATTTGTTTTCCGCCTTTAAGGCGTTCATCACGCGCTCGGCTTCGTCCACATAATTGGCAGGGAGCTTTCGGGGCTCGATGGGCTTCGGCTGGTCATATGGCGTGTTCGTGCGGTCGTTCCAGCCTCCCCGCTGGCCGTAGCCTCTGTTGATATAGCCGCCCGCCTGCTGGCCATAGCCGCGTCCTCCGCCGCGCTGGGGATCGTATGCCATGCGATTCATTCCACCTTTCTGTTCATATA
>DVLH01000296.1 GCA_018715585.1 Candidatus Aphodomonas merdavium | reverse complement strand
AAGCCGTCAGCCTCCGGCTCGGCCATTGTTTCTCCCAGCAATACGCTTACGGGTGTTTCCAATGTTTCCGACAAGCAGACCAATAGATCGGAATCCGGGACCGACAGGCCTTTTTCCCATTTGGAAATGGTTTGCCGCACTACGTTCAGCCTAATGGCCAGTTCCTCTTGGGAAAGCCCTTTTGATTTTCGTATCAATCGTATATTTTCACTCAGCATCAAGGGTAACCGCCTTTCTTTTTCTTTCGGCCGCTGCCAGCATCGTATCAAAGACAACCCGTTGCTGCAAGCAACGCAAATGAACATTGGGGTTGTTTGCGGAAACCTGTGCCGGTATATTTTGGCGCGAGAAGGGCACGCCTATCCGTTGCCTCCTGCCTTCAAAATCAAAATTCGTCCTTCCACTCTTTTTTTAAAATAGCGTATTGATATGTATTTTCGTAGCGGGGAGTCCCGTCAGGGTTCTTCACAAAAGATACAAATTCCTTGAACAAGCCTTCTTTGCGCATGCCGAGCTTCTCGCACAAATGCTGGCTGGGCAGGTTATCCTCCTCGGTATAGGCATAAATCCGCCTCGCGCCCTTCTCTTTAAACAGATAATGAAAGAAGGCGTGGGCCGCCTCAAATGCGTAGCCTTTTCCTTGGTACGCCGCATGCAGCATCCAGCAAGGGCTAAACGTGTCACAAACTGCGTTTGCATCAGCGTGAGGTTCCCCCGCTTCCGGATATGCGTCTATCTCGCCGATGACTTTGCCGGATTCCTTTAGCGTTATGGCAAAATAGTACGCTGTTTCACCGGCGCGTTTTTTCATCTCCTCCACCGCTTCCTGCAGCGAGTTCAGCTTCATGCAGGCGAAGCAGTTAACCGCCGGCGCTTTCAAATACGCATACACGTCTTCCGCATCATTTTCAGTAAACGGCCGCAGCAGCAACCTTTCCGTTTCAATCGTCATATTTGCCCATGCTCCCTTTGGCTTTAATCTCTGTTCGTCCGTATTTGAAGAACGGGCAACCCCGATCAAGGACTGCCCGTCTGTTCCGTTGCTTATGCGGTTTTTGCCCTGCACGCCCGGTGCATGAGGCGATCCATCTCAGTAGAGCTTTGCGCCCGCCGGGATATGGCTGTCCACCATCAAAAGATGGAGCTTTTCTTTGCCCTCCTCATGATGGACGGCGCTGATCAGCATGCCGCAGGAATCGATGCCCATCATCGCCCTGGGCGGCAGGTTGGTAATGGCGATGCAGGTCTTGCCCACCAGTTCCTCCGGCTCGTAATATTCGTGGATGCCGCTTAAAATGATCCTGTTTTCGCCCGATCCGTCATCCAGCGTGAACTTGAGGAGCTTCTTTGACTTCGGCACCGCTTCGCACGCAAGCACCTTCACCGCTCGAAAATCCGACCTGCTAAACGTCTCAAAGTCCACAAAATCCTGAAACAGCGGCTCAATCTCCACCTTGGAAAAATCGATCTTTTCGCCCGCGGCTTTTGCATCCTCCGCTATGGGTTCCTCCGCCTTGTCGCTTTCGCCGTTCCCGGTGTTGCCCAGCGGCTTCATCGTGGGGAAGAGCAGCACATCGCGGATGGTAACGGAATCCGTCAGCAGCATCACCAGCCTGTCCACACCGATGCCGATGCCGCCCGTGGGAGGCATGCCGTACTCCAGCGCCGTGCAGAATTCCTCGTCAATCTGCATCGCCTCGTCGTCGCCCTTGGCGCGCTCCATCGCCTGCTGGACGAAGCGCTCACGCTGGTCGATGGGATCGTTGAGCTCGGAGAACGCGTTGGCATACTCATGGCCGCAGATAAAAAGCTCAAAGCGCTCCGTCAGCGCGGGGCAATCGGTTTTTTTCTTGGCCAGCGGGGAAACCTCGACGGGATAATCCGTCACAAACGTCGGCTGGATGAGCGTATCCTCCACAAACGCGTCGAACGCCGCCTGCAGCAGCTTGCCGCGGCCGGCTGCGGCATCTTCCACCTGGAGCCCGATTCCCTTGGCAAGTGCGCGGGCTTCTTCGTCGCTCGCGCAGGCCATGAAGTCCGCTCCCGTCCGTTCGCGGACGGCGTCGTTCATCGTCACGCGGCGGAAAGGCGCCGTCAAATCCACGTCCTGCCCTTGGTAGGCAATCTTCGTCCCGCCGCAAACGGCGCGCGCACAGTGGTCGATTACCCCCTCGCAGATTTCCATCATGCCCTCTAGGTTCGTATACGCCTGATAAAGCTCCACGGTGGTAAACTCAGGGTTGTGCGTGGCATCCATGCCCTCGTTGCGGAAGATCCTGCCAATCTCATACACGCGCTCCAGCCCGCCTACGATCAGCTCTTTGAGCTTAAGTTCGGTGGCGATGCGCAGGTACATATCGATATTCAGCGTGTTGTGATGGGTAATGAACGGGCGCGCGGCTGCGCCGCTGGCGGCGCTGTTCAGCACAGGCGTCTCCACCTCCAGGAAGCCCAGCGCATCCAGGTAGCGGCGCATTTCACGGATGATCAGGCTGCGCTTGATAAACGTATCGCGCACCTCAGGATTGACAATGAGGTCAACGGCGCGCTGGCGGTAGCGCAGTTCCGGATCGCGCAGGCCATGGAATTTTTCAGGCAGCACCTTGAGCGATTTGCTCAGGAGCGTCACGCGCTGCGCATGTACGCTCACTTCGCCCGTCTTGGTTTGGAATACAAAACCCTCCACGCCCAGGATATCGCCGATATCCATCGCCTTAAAGGCGGTATACGCCTCCTCGCCAACATCTTCGCGGCGGACGTAAATCTGCATTTCCCCCTGCAGGTCCAACAGATGGGCAAAGCTCGCCTTGCCCATAATGCGCCTGGACATCATGCGCCCGGCGATACGGACCGTCTTGCCTGCAAACTCGTCGTAAGCGGAGCGAATTTGCGCGCTGTGCGCTTGCTGGTCAAAGCGCGTAATGCGGAAAGGATCATTCCCCGCCGCCTGCAAAGCGGCAAGCTTTTCGCGCCGGATGGCTTCCTGTTCGCTGAGGTTCACGGCCTGCGTATCATCCATTTGTATTCCTCCGCCCTGTTTTCTCTTTATGAAGGGCGACGCCATGCGCGAGCCGCGCGGCCATCGCCCTTTCCTTCATTGCTGTTTTTCATGCAAAAAGCGCCGTATTGGTTAGTCCTTCATGATCTCCAGCACCTTGAGCGTGCGCAAGCCGTCCGGCACGGCAAAGGTGACTTCCTCGCCCGGCTTGGCGCCGATGAGCGCGCCGCCCACGGGCGACTCGTTGGAGATCTTGCCGCTTAGCGGATCTGCCTCCGTCGCGCCGACTACTTTATACTCCATCTCAAACCCGGACGCCGTATCGCGCACGCGCACGCGGCTGCCCACGCCCA
Organism: Candidatus Aphodomonas merdavium; assembly: GCA_018715585.1. Taxonomy (GTDB): domain Bacteria; phylum Bacillota; class Clostridia; order Christensenellales; family Aristaeellaceae; genus Aphodomonas; species Aphodomonas merdavium. The sequence goes on along the minus strand of DVLH01000296.1, from coordinate 1,863 downwards.
CCTGGTCGTTCGTCAGCTCCGTATGGTCCACCACGACGGCCGTGCGCAGCATCGTCTCCAGCTGCGTGATATGGTCCTCGATCTTCGCCTGTTCGTTCTTGGCCTCGTCATATTCGGCGTTTTCGCTCAAATCGCCGAATCCGCGGGCCACTTTGATCTGTTCAGCAATCTCCTTGCGCTTGACGAGCTTGTAATAGTTCAGCTCCTCTTCCAGCTTTGCCAACCCGTCCGCCGAAATGACAGGACGCCCTTTCATGCTCTCTTTTTCCGCCATGCTTGCCACTCCTTGCTGCCACGCCGCCTGCACGCGGCCGGCTGGGTTTTTCGCACAATAGAAAATCACACCGCGCAGGCAGCGCAGTGCTACTTTTTTGACTTGCCTATTATAAACCGTCCCGCCACTGTTGTCAATGCCGGGTTTTTCCATCTTCGCCGCAAGGCGCGGGCTCCTGCGCGGCGCGCTCCAAAATGGTTGCAAACGCCTCCTCCAGCGCAGCGAGCGTCTGCGCCGCATAGAGCGCCGGGCGTCCTTGCGCCGCGCCGAACATGCCGCGCGTATACCAGGCGGCATGCTTGCGCATCTCGCGCACGGCCACTTCCTCTCCCTTCCACGCCGCAAGCATGCGCGCATGGCGCATGGCTGTCGCAATGCGCGCGGCGTTGTCCGGCTCCGGCGCGTCGAGGCCGTCGCGCAGGCGCGCAAAGCGCGCAAAAATCCACGGGTTTCCCGTCGCCCCGCGCGCAAAGCTGACGCCGTCGCAGCCGCTGCGGCGCATGCGTGCAAGGGCGTCCTCGGCGGTATACAGATCGCCGTTGCCGATGACGGGAATGTGCACCACCGCCTTCACGCGGGCAATGGCATCCCAGTCCGCCGTTCCGGAGTAAAACTGTTCGCGCGTCCTGCCATGGACGGTGACGGCGTTGGCGCCTTCCGCCTCGGCGATGCGCGAAAGCGCCTCGGCCACAGGATGCGCAGCGTCCCAGCCAAGGCGCATCTTGACCGTGACAGGCAGCGGCGTGGCGGCGCGCACGGCGGCGATGATGCGCGCGGCGCGCGGCAAATCCTTCAGCAGTGCGCTGCCGTCCCCGTTGCCGACGATTTTCGGCGCGGGGCAGCCCATGTTGATGTCCACACCGCAAAACCCGCGCCCTTCCAGGCGCCGCACCGCCTCGGAAAAATCATGCGGGTCATGCCCAAAAAGCTGCAGCGCAACAGGCCCTTCCGCCGGATCGCGGCAGAGCAGCGCGCGCACGGCGGCGCTCTTTTCGCCGCCGCACAAAAAACCGCGGGCACTGACCATTTCCGTCACGGCATAGTCGCAACCCTGCTCAAAGCAGAGCAGGCGAAAGGGCATATCCGTCACACCGGCCATCGGCGCAAGCGCGGCTGAGCCGGGGGCAAGGTAGCTGTTTTTCATCTTTATTCCAGTGGTTCCAGCAATTTGATGGACGCAATTTTCCAGCGGCCGTTGATGCGCTCCAACGTGGCCACGTACCGGCCCGATTGCCACTCAGGCGGATACACGCGCGAAGGGTCGGTCGCCTCCGCTGCCTCGCGCAGGCTGGACTTGATGCGCCCGTCGATCTTGGGCACGCTTTCAACAAAATTGGCCCGCGCCGTGTCGTCCCACGGCCAGCACCAAAGCCACTCCACCGTCAGCCGGTGGTCGATGCCGGTGATGTTGTAATCTTTGTACGGGGAGCTGTCCGAAAGGCCGATGTTTAGCACGGTATCGACCTGTAAAAAGTTATCTTCAAAATATTTGGAAAGTTGCTCCGGGTTCTCTTCCATCATAACAACCTCTGCGCGCATCGCCATTCCATCCTTGAGCAGGATGGTGATATTGGCCGTATTCATCGCCA
>DVLH01000295.1 GCA_018715585.1 Candidatus Aphodomonas merdavium | reverse complement strand
CATCTGCACGGCGGCCATCCTGCTTGATCCTGTTGCGGCGTTTTTTGTAGGCGGCGTGGGCGCTTTCCTGGGGGATTTGCTGTTTTATCCCGCGCCGATGTTCGTCTCGCTCGTTACCCATGGGCTGCAGGCGGTCGTCATTTCGCTTTGCGCGCGCCATGCATTCCGTTCGCGCCCCGCGCTTGGCGCGGGCCTGGGCGTAACGGTGGGCGCAATCATCATGGTGGTGGGGTATTCGCTGGGCCGTGCGTATCTCTACAGCACGCCGGAATACGCGCTGCTCAAACTGCCGTATCAGGTTTTGCAGGCGGCTGTCGGCGCGGTTGTGAGCATGCTGCTGTGCTGGAAAGGACGGCTTGTCGAAATCTTTGCGCGGATGATGGGCGAGCGCGCTTGAGGGCGCGCCCGGCGCGAAAAAGCCCCGCATTTGCCTGCGGGGCTTGCGGGCCGGCGAAGGAATCCGCTCCGCCGGCGGCCGCGCGCCTCCAAATGCCGAAGGCCATCCGCCTTCCTTTTGAAGGGCTCCGATGCGGCTTACTCTAAAATAAAAAATGCCGCCCCGCTTTCGCCTGCGGGGCGCTTTTTTGCGCAGCGCTGCAAGGGCTTTTCTGCCGGGAGGCGCGCTGCGGCAACATGGTGAGAAAGGCCGGGAAAGGCGGCCCTTTAAAAACGCGCCAAACGGGAAGGCCAGGCGCGCCCAAGGGCGCGCGCCCGGCGGCGCTTATTCCGCCGAATCGGCGATTGCACCGCCAAGGCAGACTTCCCCGTCGTAAAAAACGATGCTTTGCCCCGGCGTGACGGCGCGCTGCGGGGTATATGCCGTGACGAGCACGGCGCCGTCCGGACCGGTCTGCACGTGCACGCGCTGGTCCGGTTGGCGGTAGCGGTATTTGGCCGTGCAGTCAAACGAGGCCGACGGGGCGCTTCCGGCGATCCACGTGGCGCCGCTGGCACGGCAGACAGTTGTATATAGCCGGGGGGAATCGTTCCCCTGGGCGACGACGAGGCGATTGTTCGCCAGGTCTTTTTCCACCACAAACCAGCGTTCACCGCTGCCGTCCTTGCGTCCGCCGATGCCAAGCCCCCTGCGCTGGCCCAGCGTATAATACATCAGCCCGTCGTGGCGGCCGACCGTCTCGCCGTCCTCGGTCACGATGGGGCCCGGCTGCGCGGGCAAAAAGCCCTGCAAAAACGCCTTAAAATCGCGCTCGCCGATAAAGCACACGCCGGTGCTGTCCCGCTTGCGGGCGACGGGCAGCCCCGCCTCCGCCGCCAGCGCGCGCACCTGCGCTTTCGCCATGCCGCCGACGGGGAACACGGCCTTTCGCAGCGGCCGCTGCGTGAGCATGTAAAGAAAATAGCTCTGGTCCTTGTTCGGGTCCACGCCGCGCAGCAGGCGCACGCCGTCCGCCTCCTCGCGCAGGCGGCAGAAGTGGCCCGTCGCCAGCCGCTCCGCGCCCAGCTTGAGCGCAAAATCCAAAAAGGCGGCGAACTTGATTTCCCGGTTGCACAGCACGTCCGGGTTGGGCGTGCGGCCCTTGCGGTATTCGTCCAGGAAGAGCGAAAAAACGCGCTCGCGGTATTCCCGTGCGAAGTTGACGGCGTAGTAAGGGATGCCGATCGTCTCGCAGCAGGCGCGCACGTCGTCCCAGTCGGCCGTGGCGGTGCAGACGCCGTCCGCATCCTTTTCTTCCCAGTTTTTCATGAACACGCCGATCACGTCATGCCCGGCCCGCTTGAGCAGCAGTGCGCTGACGGCGGAGTCCACCCCTCCGGACATGCCCACCACAATGCGCATTTTTTCTTACCTCCCGTCAAGCAGCTTGTCGAGATAGCCGCACGCTTCCGCCGTCACCTCGGCAATGTTGCGGCTGGCGTCGATGCGCCGGATGCGCTGCGGTTCGGTGTCGGCAAGCAGATCATAGGCGTCGCGCACGCGCAGGAAGAAGGCTTCGCCCGCGCGCTCAAGCCGGTCCAGCTTCGTGGCGGAGCTGCGGCGCAAAAAAGCCGCCTGCGGGTTCACCACGAACAGCAGCGTCAGGTCCGGCATGGTGCCGTCCACCGCCGGGGCGTTGATTTGGGCCACCTTGTCCATGCCCAGCTCGCGCCCGGCGCCCTGGTAGACGAGGCTGGAGTCGACATAGCGGTCGCACAGCACGACCTGGCCCTTTTCCAGCGCCGGGCGGATGACGCGGCGCACATGCTCGCAGCGGGAGGCGGCGTATAAAAGCGCTTCCGTCTCGTTGCACATCGATTTTTCCGGGTCAAGGATAAGCGCGCGGATGTCCTCGGAGATGGGCGTGCCGCCCGGCTCACGCGTGCAGAGCACGTCGTAGCCGCGCGCGCGCAGGTGGCGGGCAAGCTCGCTGATCTGCGTCGATTTCCCGCAGCCGTCAAGCCCTTCGATGGAGATGAAAAAGCCGCGCGGGATGGGGGCGCTTTCGCCGCAGAGGATGCTTGCGGCTTCCTGCGGCGTTGCAGCCAGTGCATCCGCGCCGGAGGCGAGCAGCTCCTGCGCGCTCCCAAACCCCCATGCGGCGCCGATTGCGTCCAGGCCGACCGCTTTGGCCGCCTCCATGTCGTAAAGCCTGTCGCCTACCATTGCCGCCCGCTCGTAGCGCGCGGGCAGCGCTTGACGCAGCAGGGTCTCTTTGTGCGTGTCCGCGTCCGACGTCGTTTTGCCCACAACGCGGTCAAACAGCCGCGCCAGGCCAAAGTGGTTCAGCAGCGACTGGACCATGTCCACGGGCTTGGCGCTGGCTACGGCCACATATACGCCCTGCGCGCGCAGCTGGCGCAGCAGCAAGGGAATGCCCGGATAGACCGTCGCCTCGTAAAGGCTGTAGGCGCGGTAGGCGGCGCGAAAATGCGTGTGGAATACGGCTGCCTGCTGCGCGTCCATGCCCAGGTAGCGCTGCGCGGCGTCAAGCACCGGTGGGCCGATAAACAGCGGGATCTGTTGCGGCGGAATGGGTTCCATCCCGAGCTGTTCGCATGCCGTGCGAAGCGCTGCGCTAATGCCGCGCTCCGTATCGGCAATCGTTCCGTCAAAATCAAAAAGCACTGCGTCGTAACGCATGGTTGTTTTTTCCCTTCTTTTCAAGCATCCTGCGGCTCTTCGTGGAGCGAGCCGGAGCTTTTTTTGTCCCATAGGCCGTATTGCTCCTTGTTCCTCAGCGCGCTCAGCAGCCGCTCGCGCACAAAAGGATAGCGCGGCGTCAGCTCCGCCAGCAGCTCTTTGACCTCCTGGCGGGCGGTATGCCCGTCGGCAGGGCAGGGGTTCTTCACAACGGGTAGCCCCTGCGTGCGCTGGAGGTGGATGATGTCCTTTTCCGGGGCGTAAACGAGCGGGCGGATCACCGTGATGCCGCTGCGCGAGAGGTGCGTGACGGGATGGAACGTGTGCAGCCTGCCTTCAAAGAAAAGGCTCATCAGCAGCGTTTCAATCACATCGTCGCGGTGATGCCCCAGCGCCAGCTTGTTGCACCCATGGGCGGCAGCCAGCTCGTTGAGCGCGCCGCGGCGCATTTTGGCACACAGCGCGCAGGGATTTTTTTCCTTGCGCTCGGTAAAGATAATGGGGCCGATATCGGTTTTCTTCACCGTCAGGGGCACGCCGATCTCCCGGCAAAACGCTTCCACGCCGCTTGTGTCAAACGGCTCAAACCCCAGCGTGAGCAGGATTGCCTCGAGCGTGAAGTCCTTATGGGAAAAATACCGGTACAGCGACAGCGCCTTGACCAGCGCCAGGCTGTCCTTGCCGCCGGAAACGCCCACGGCCAAGCGGTCGCCCGGCTGGATCATGTCGAAATCATCATCCGCGCGGCGGACGCAGCCCAGAATCTTTTTCATATTCGCCTCCGTTTTTATGATGATACCACGGAAAAACGGCGCTGTAAAGCGCGGGAGCGGCGCACAAAACGCGAAAATGCTTGACGCCGCTTGCGTTTCGTGATAAAATGCTATTTGGCGCATTTTGCCATGCGTGTAAAGCAATACGGGAGGAAGAGCCATGAATTCCAGCATGGAAAAGATTTCCAGCAACAAGGTAAAGCTTCGCCTTGAACTTGAGGCGCAAGCGTTTGAAGAAGCGGTGCAGAAGGCCTATCTGAAGATGCGCGGGCGCATCACCGTTCCGGGGTTCCGCAAGGGAAAGGCCCCGCGCGCCGTGATCGAGCGGATGTACGGCGAAGGCGTTTTTTACGAAGAAGCGCTTGACATCGTCTTCCCGGATATGTACCGTGCCGCCGTTGCGGAAAACGGCCTGGAAGTGGTTGACCAGCCTTCCGTCGACGTAGAGACGATGGAAAAGGGCAAGGACCTGGTGGTGACGGCGGAAGTGTTCGTCAGCCCCGATGTGACGCTGGGCACGTACAAAGGGCTCGACGTCCAGCGCGGCAGCGACACCGTGGAAGAGTCCGAGGTTTCGCAGGAGATTGAGCGCGTGCGCGCGCGCAATGCCCGTGAAATCGACGTCACCGACCGCGCTGTGCAGGACGGCGATATCGTTGGCCTCGACTATGCCGGTACGGTAGACGGCGTTGCGTTTGAAGGCGGTACGGCCAAGGACCAGACGCTGACGATCGGTT
>DVLH01000294.1 GCA_018715585.1 Candidatus Aphodomonas merdavium | reverse complement strand
AGTCCACGACCCTGCGCATGGTCGCCGGTCTGGAAGAGATCTCCGATGGCGAACTGTACATTGCGGACAAGCTTGTCAACGATGTGGCGCCGAAGGATCGCGATATCGCGATGGTGTTCCAGAACTACGCGCTCTATCCGCACATGACCGTGTACGACAACATGGCGTTCGGCCTGAAGCTGCGCAAAACACCCAAGGCGGAAATCGACAAGCGCGTGCACGAGGCGGCAAAAATCCTTGACATTGAACATCTTCTCAACCGCAAACCGAAAGCGCTTTCCGGCGGCCAGCGCCAGCGCGTTGCCTTGGGCCGCGCCATCGTCCGCGAGCCGAAGGTCTTCCTCATGGACGAACCGCTCTCCAACTTGGACGCCAAGCTGCGCGTGGCCATGCGTACCGAGATCACCAAGCTTCACCAGCGCCTGCAGACGACGTTCATCTACGTCACGCACGACCAGACCGAAGCCTTGACAATGGGCAGCCGCATCGTCGTGATGAAGGACGGCTTCATGCAGCAGGTGGATACGCCGCAGAACCTCTACGACTATCCGACCAACCTCTTCGTTGCCGGCTTTATTGGCAGCCCGCAGATGAACTTCTTCAATGTCAAGCTCGTGCGCGAAGCGGACGGCGTCTATGCCTGCTTTGGCAACAACAAGATCCTCGTGCCCAACAAGAAAGTTGCCAAGTTCAACGATGAAGGCGTCATCGGCAAAGAGGTCATCATGGGCATTCGCCCCGAAAACCTCAGCGATGATCAGTCCGTCGTGGCGGCCCATCCGGAAGCTTCCATCGACGTTGACGTGGAAGTGGTGGAAATGCTCGGTTCCGAGACGTTCCTGTATGTAAAGACGTCCGGCAAAGATGAAAACGTGATTTGCCGCGTCGATCCGCGCACAACGTCCCGCGGTGGGGACAAGCTCAAGATCTGCTTCGATGTGGAATATCTCCACTTCTTCGACAAGGAGACGGAAGGGACGCTGCTCAACCGCTGACGGAAAAGGTTTCTTGCGGAGGAGGAAATTCCCTCCTCCGCACTTTTTTGCGGAATTGGCATGAAAACACGCAACCAAGCCGTTCTATTTTGCGGAATTGGCATGAAAACACGGCGTCAAGCCGTTCTATTCGTAAAGGAGGGGAGCTGCACGTGCCAGAAAAACATGTGATGGAGCAGCTTTTGACAATGCTGCGGGGCCTTCGTGCGGAGATCAGGCTGTACGACGCCGAGGGCGAATGCCTCAGCGGCGGTGATAAAGAGACTATACCGACGTTCCCGCAAGCTGGAATGGCCGTTACACGCGATGGGTGGACATGGGTTCGCACAATGGTTGCGTCCATTCCTTACGTGCGCGCGGCAGGTGAAGATGCGGCGGCGGAGGACCGCGCCCGTTTGGCGGCTGCGCTCGCCGAGTCGCTCATGCGCGAGCCGACGGCAGGAAACCGTGACGACGTGCTGCGCGGCGCGCTGCGCGAGGAGCTGCCGGAGCCGGAGCTTGTCACGCTCGCGGCCGAGTACGGCATTGCGCCGGAGGGCGACCGCTGCGCGATGCTCTTCCACGGGAACGCGGAGGTTATCCGCGAGATGATCGCCGTGGGTGAGGGCGACTACCTGGTCGAGATGGACCGGCATGCGCTTGTGCTGATTAAGTCCATGTGGAATATTGAGGGATATGACGATTTGATTCAGCTTGCCGCTGCCATTGAGCAGACGGTGATGGCCGAAACGGGCGAACATCCGCTTGTGGGCATTGGCGAATGCGCCAGCACGCTCTTTGGGCTGGGCGTTTCGTACCGCACGGCGTGGCGTGCGCTGGAGATTGGCCGCGTCTACCGCCCGGACGAGGATGTGTTCTCATATCACAGCCTGGTGCTCGAGCGCTTCTTGTCCGAATTGCCGCAGGATCTGGGCCGCCGCTATCACGCCATCCTCTTTAACCGCAAGACGCAGCGCCTCTTCAGCGATGAAATGCTGCAGACGATCGATATGTTCTTCCGCAAGGATTTGAACCTTTCCGATACGGCGCGCCAGCTGTACATCCATCGCAACACGCTCGTTTACCGCTTGGATAAGATTCAGCGTCAGACGGGGTTGGATCTTCGCAAGTTTGACGACGCTATCACGTTTAAGACGCTTTTGCTTCTGGGCAAGCCCGTTCCGGAGCGGACGGCCGGCCTGCGCTGAGGTACGGCGGAGGAAGCAGCTTTCAAAGCATGCAAAGCAAATTTTCGCGCAGCCCCGATTGGGGGCGCGCGTTTTGCTTTTTATGGCAGGATACGCCTGATTTTGCCAAACGTTCACAAAAGCGCCATTGTTTTTTCGTTTGAAGTCCTGTATAATCGAACGGAGCGATGCAACGCTTAAATCATAGGAGAAAGAATATGCAAAAAATACAAAAATGGTTCGCATGTTTGCTGGTATTTGTGCTGCTTTTTAGCGTGGCACTGGCGGAAGATACGGTGAGCGTTGACCGGGAAGTATACGAACGGCTGCAAAAATATGAACGTTTGGAGGAGATCCTGCAGATCATCGACAGCGCGTATCTGTGGGACTATGACATAGATACCCTCTTGGAGGGAGCCGCGCAGGGGATGGTCGGCGCGCTGGGCGACGATTATTCCTACTACTATACTGCCGATGATGTCGCCGATACGGAGACGTCCATCTCGGGCGAATACGGCGGGCTTGGCATTGAGGTGTTTGCAAATGCGAACGACCTCACCATCACCGTGCACCGCGTGTTTTACGGCAGCCCCGCGCAGGAAGGCGGCGTGCGCCCGAACGATAAAATCATCGCCATCAACGGCGAGGAAGTGACGGCGTATGACCTCAACTATGCCGTCTCGCAAATGCGTGGCGAGGCGGGCGGCGAGGTGACGCTGACGCTTTTGCGTGAAAACGAGCTTTTTGACGTTACGCTCACGCGCGCCGTCGTCGAGACGCAGATTATCGACTCGGAAATCCTCCCGGAGGGAATTGGGTATATTCGCATTTACTACTTTGAGGGGAATCTTGCCGAACAATTCCAAACGGCTGTGGACAATTTTATGCACGAAGGCGTCAAAGCGCTGATCATTGACTTGCGCGACAATACGGGCGGCTATGTGGAAGCGGCCACCGCCGTGGCCGACGTGTTTGTCGACGGCGGGGCGATCTATTCCTGCGAGGACAAATATGGCAGGCGCCTGACGTATTACGCACAGGAGGGCGGTTGGGAGATTCCGCTGGCTGTGCTGCAAAACGGCGCGTCGGCCAGTGCGTCGGAAATTGTCGCTGCGGCGCTGCGCGACAACTGCGGCGCGCTGCTGGTGGGCGATACGTCGTTTGGCAAGGGGATTATGCAGGCTGTGTTTACCTTCCCTGACGGCCAGTCCGGCATGCAGATGACGAGCGAATATTGGTACACGCCCAACGGCACCTGTATCCACGGCGAAGGGCTTGCGCCGGATGTCGCCGTATCGCTCGACGAGGATGCCATCGACGAGAATTTCAACATCATTCGGGAAAAGGACAACCAGCTCCAGGCAGCCATTGACGCGCTGTCGGAGCAGCTTGCGCAGCAGCCTGCCGCCTAGAGCAGCGGCAGCACGCTGAGCAGGTGCTCAATGTCCCTTTCGGTGTTAAAAAAACCGGGGCTGACGCGCACCACGCCCGTTTCCAGCGTGCCAAGCGCCCGGTGCATCAGCGGCGCGCAGTGCAATCCTGCGCGCACGCCGACGCCATAGCGGTCCAGTGCGTCCGCCACCTCGCCCGAGCGGCGGTTTTCCGCGTTGAAGGAAACGATCCCGACGCAGGGGGCCGCAGGGCGGTAAAGCGTCATCCCTTCCAGCTGCGAAAGTCCGTTTCGCAGCTTTTTTTGTAGCGCTGCTTCCTTTTGCTGGATTTCATCAGCGTGGGCGCGCACAAAGCGCACCCCGGCGAGCAATCCGGCGATGCCGGGCAGGTTCATCGTGCCGCTTTCGTAGCGGTCGGGCATTTCCTCGGGTTGTAGCGGGCTTTCCGAGCGGGAACCCGTGCCGCCCTCGCGATAAGGGGCCAGCGTGATGCCCGGGCGAATCCACAGCCCGCCGGTGCCCATCGGCCCCAGCAATCCCTTGTGGCCGGGGAACGCCATGAGATCGGCGTTGAGCGCAAGCGGGTGTACGGGCAGCACGCCGAGCGTTTGCGCCGCGTCGAGCAGGAACGTCACACCGCGCGCGCGGCAGAGCGAGCCGATTTCCTCCGCGGGCTGCACGGCGCCGGTGACGTTGGAGGCATGGCTGAGCGCGACGAGGCGTGTGTCGGGCTGCAACGCCTGTTCTACCTGGCTGGCCGTGACGACGCCGTCCGGGCCGGGCGGCAGGATATCCAGCGCGATTTCGCTGCGCGCGGCCATGCCCGAAAGCGGGCGCAGCGATGCGTTGTGATCCAGCGCCGTGGCTATCACATGGCCGCCCCTAAGTGGCAAGCCCCGCAGCGCCAGGTTCAGCGCGTCGGTGCAGTTAAAGCAGAAAATGATCTCTTCCGGCGCGTCCACCGCCAACAGGTCGGCCAGCTCCTCGCGGCAGCGCATCACGATGCGCCCCGCTGCCAGCGACATACGGTGGCCGCTGCGCCCGGGGTTAGCCCCGAGCTTTTGCATCACGCCCGCGCTTGCGCGGAGCACCTGCGGCGGCTTAGGGAATGTCGTCGCGGCGTTATCGAGATAGATCATGCTTGCCTCCTGTCTGCACCTTGGGGCGCGCCCTTCATACTATGGTATGGCGGGAGGGTGGTAATATGCCGTTTGGGATTGCTTCGTTTCGCTCCAGGCAGCAGGTGTTTGCGTTTGAGGCGGCGCTTTCGCGTGCGGGCATCCGCACGCAGGTTGTCTCCACACCGCGCGAGGTTGCGCTTGGCTGTGGACTTTCTGTGCGCTTTGCGCTGGAGGATTGGCCGCGTGTCGTCGATGTGTTCCGGCGCAGCCATCCAGCCAACCTCATTGGGTTTTACCGCGTAGCACCAAGGCAGGGAGCGCGTCCGGAAATTACCGCAATGCCGGTGATGTAAAAATTTTTGGAGAAAAAACACTCATAATTTCGTATAATGCGCCGCTTTGAAATGCTTGAAAAAGCGGCGCATTACCATTATAATTACAATCAGAAGAAAATGGCCTTCAAGCCAAAGTAGGAGGGGTTTACAAATGGGAACGCTCCATATTATAGATCATCCGCTAATTTTGCATAAGCTTACGCTTATGCGGGATAAAAAGACGGGAAGCAAGGATTTTCGCGAGCTGCTCAAGGAAATTTCCATGCTTATGGCGTATGAGGTGACGCGCGACCTTCCCTTGGAGGACGTCGTGGTGGAGACGCCCATTTGCAAGACAACGCAAAAAATGCTTGCCGGCCGCAAAATCGGCGTGGTGCCGATCCTGCGCGCGGGGCTTGGCATGGTGGACGGCATTTTGAGCCTGATCCCTGCTGCCCGCATCGGCCACATCGGGCTGTACCGCGACCCGCAGACGCTTGAACCGGTGGAGTATTATTGCAAGCTGCCCACGGACGCCAAGGACCGCGAGCTGATTGTCGTCGATCCGATGCTGGCGACGGGCGGATCTTCCAGCGCGGCAATCGATTTTCTCAAGCAGCGCGATTGCACGCATATCCGGCTGATGTGCCTGATTGCTGCACCGGAAGGCGTTGAGCGCGTGCAGAAAGATCATCCGGATGTGAATATCTATGTCGCATCGCTGGACGAGCGGTTGAACGAGCATTGCTACATCGTCCCGGGCTTGGGCGATGCAGGCGATAGATTGTTCGGGACGAAATAATCCCGGCAAAAGAAGGCGGGAGGAGAAAAAATGTCTCTTGAGCTTCTCAAAACCATAGAGAAGGCGGAAGCGCAGGCGGAGGCGGTTCGTCAGGACGCGCAGAAGGCCGCGCGGGAACTGGTAGTGGAGGCGGAAAAACGCTGCGCCCAAGAGGAAGCGCGGGCAGCCGTCCAGCGCCGCGCCGAGGCGCAGGGGATCTTGCGCCAAGCGCGGGAAACATCGCAGCGCAGGATTGAACAGGCGGCCGTCACAGGGCAAGCGGAGCGGGAAAAGATTTGCCAGGCGGCGCGCGCGAAGATCGAGAGCGCGGCGGCGCTGATATTTGAAAGGGTTGTGGGCGATGGCGATCGTTGAGATGAAGCGCTTTTCCCTCCTTGCGCCGCGCGCGGATAAGGACAAGCTTTTGCGCGCGATGCAAAAGATGGGCTGCGTGGAGGTTACAGAAATCCGCAACGAAGGGCTGCGGGAATACGTAGGCCGCGAGCGCGGTGCGGTGGAAAATGCTGAGGAAAGGCTCTCCCGGATTCAATGGGCGATTTCGCTGCTAAGCCGCTATGAACAGACAAAGAAAAAAGGGCTTGCCGGTATGTTTGGCGGCCCGCAGGAGGCCAGCGCGAAAGAGGCGGCGGCTGTCGCGGACGGCGCACAAGCCGTGATGGAGACAGTGGCGGCGTGCGAGGAATGCGAGCGCCATGAGGGAGAGCTGCGCAGCCGGCAGACACGGGCAAACGCCCAGCTGCAACAGCTGCGCCCCTGGCTGGCACTGGATATTCCCGTTGAACGGCTCGCCCCGACGCATGATACGGTTCAGTTTGCCGGGACGCTTCCCACTTCAAAGCGGGAAGAGCTGGAAGGCGCGTTTGCCGCACTGGCTGCAAGGCTCAGCTGGCTGGGCGTTCAGGGTGAAGACGCATACCTGTGGGCGGTCGTCCATCGCGATGATGCGCGTGCGGCGCAGGAAGCGCTTGCGGCGGTCGGATTTGTTACCGCCCAGTTTGCCGGCGATCATGGCACCGTTGCGCAGCAGCGGGACGGGCTGAAACAGGAACTGGAAGCGATTGAACAGGAACGGGCCAGGATGCAGCAGGAAATGCGCGAGCGTGCCGCCGTGCTGCCGCGGCTTAGAATTCTCTATGACCTCACGGCGCAGGAGCGCGACCGCCTTGCTGCGGGGATGGCCTTTGCACAGACGCAGACGGCGTTCCTGCTGGAAGGCTGGACGCCCGCCAACGCGCAGGCGCGCCTGGAAAAGAAGCTGCGCGCCGTCAGCCCGGAATGCTCGATGGAGTTTACGGAGCCGCGCGAGGGCGAGGAGCCGCCCGTGCTGCTGCATAACAACCGCTTTGCCAGCGCGTATGAGGGCATTGTGGCGAGCTATTCGCTACCGAGCCCGACGGGGCTGGATCCCACGGCGATCATGGCGCCGTTCTTTGCCTGTTTCTTTGGCATGATGGTGTCCGACGCCGGCTACGGCTTGGTGTTGGCAATCTTTATTCCGCTGGTGATTCGGTTTTTACATCCGCCC
>DVLH01000035.1 GCA_018715585.1 Candidatus Aphodomonas merdavium | reverse complement strand
TATTGGCCGTAGCGGTCGCCAAAGCCCTTGGATTTGATAAGTTCTTCAAAGCGGGCATCTTCGCTGGCGGAGAACTCGGTGAACTCCTCGCTGTTGCGGAAGCGGGCAACGATGTTCATCGAGTCGCACGCCGCGATGAAGTCCTCATCCGCAACGCACTGTTCGAGAATGGATTCAAGCTTCTCGCAGATGTCATCAGGCGTGTCCAACGGAACCGAAACGCCGCGCCACTGCTCAATAACCAAGCCGTTCAGGCCCTCCAGATCGCTCTGGCAAGCAAGGGGAACGTCCGGATAAGCCTTGAACGGCTTGGAAGCAAAGGAGCAAAGAATGCGGAACTGATCCGCGTCCACGTTCGGCATGCCTTCCGGCGTGTTGCACATGGCCGCGTCTACCTCGCCCGCCAGCAGGCCGGTGACTTCGCCGGCGCCGCCGTCATACGTGATATGGGCAAGCTCGCCGCCGATCGCCTCTTCAAACAGGAGTGCCGCAATGTGGTTGCCGCCGCCGATGCCAGCGTTCGCCACGGTAATCATGCCAGGGTTGGCGAGCACATCGGCAACAAACTCTTCGATTGTCTGCCATTTGGCGTCTTTCTGCACGAGCAGATAGTTCGCGCTTTCCACGATTTGCGCGACATGGCGGAAGCTGTCGTTGTCATAGTCCACGATGCTCATATGCACCTTGGACACATGGGCGTTGGACCAGTGCATGATCTGATATCCATCGCCTACCGCCGTTTCTTTAAATTCCACACAGCCCGTCGCTCCGGATGCCCCCGGGACGTTCTTGATCACAAGCTGCTGTCCATTGGCATATTTGGGGAACACTTCGGCAAGCGCACGGAACGCAAGGTCCGCCCCGCCGCCCGCAGCCCATTGCACCATGCACTCTACAGGCTTTTCGGGATAGTCGGCCAGTGCGCCTACGCCCACGAGCATCAGGGCAGCGCACAGCGCCACAGCAAGCAGTTTCTTCATTGTGAGCTCTCCTTTTCGCTTTTTAGGTTTTGACCCGTTGCCCTTATTTTACATTGGATTTTGTATGATGTCAACGAGAAACGCCTGCATTTTGTCGTTATTCTCCAATATTTGTACGTTTCCCGCCGTTTTCTGTACGTCCGTGTAGCCCAACCGTCTTGACAGCGCTGCAAGCGGCAGGTATCCTTACCTTAATAAGGAAACGCAACGAACGGCAAGAAAGGAGCTTACCCATGACCTGCAGCGAGGAGAGATCAATCAAACTCGCGCGCGTGCGCGAACTCATCGAAAAGCTGGGGTTTGACGCGCTTTACTGCAAACGGCAGGACGACTTTGCCTGGCTGACTTGCGGCGGCATCAACTACGTCGGCTTGGGCGAGATGGGCAACTGCGGCCTGCTCATTACGCGCGAAAACACCTACGCCATCACCAATTGCATCGAAGCGCCCCGCATGCGCGATGAGGAGCACCTGGAAGGGATGGGCTTTGAACTGCACTATGGCGTTTGGCACGACGACGCCTTTGAGCAAAACGCGCTGCGCTCGCTCGTCCCGTCCGGGAAAATCTGCTTTGACTACGGCGGGGCCTCCGGGCCTAACGTCGCCAACGACGTAAAACTCCTGCGCTTTTCTTTGACGGAGGCGGAGGTTGCGCGCTACCAGGAAGGCGGCTTCCTCACCGCGCGCGCCATTGAAGAGACGCTGGCAACGGCCCGCCCCGGCGACAGCGAAAACGACCTCATCGGCCGGCTTGTCTACCGCATCCGCAAGCGCGGCATGGACGTCGTCAGCGCCATGTGCGCGGCGGATGAGCGCATCTACAAATACCGCCATCCCGTGCCGCACGGCGACGTCATCCGTGAGCGCGTGCAGTTGGGCGGCAACTTCCGCTACCGCGGCCTGATCATCTGCTGCACGCGGCTGCTCAACTTCGTCCCCGTCACGCAGCAGCTGCGCGAACAATACCTGGTCAACGTGGAAATCGACTGCACGCTGATGGCCAACTCCATCCCCGGGCACACGTTCGTTTCGGCGCTGGAGGCGGGACGCGCGGCATATGCCGCCCGCGGCTATGCCGCCGAGTTCGACAAGCACCACCAGGGCGGCCCCATCGGCTATGCCGGACGCGATTACCGCGTGGGCTTCAATACGCCGGGCGTCATCGCCGAAAACCAGGCGTTTTGCTGGAACCCATCCATCACGGGCACCAAATCGGAGGATACGGTCATCGCCACCTCCGCCGGGATTATCCCCGTTTCGCGCCCCATCCTTTTCCCAACCCTTTCGCTGACAGTCTGCGGGCAGAAATTCGTCCGCCCGGCCATTTGGGAAGTCTAAACGCCGTTTCGCTTGAATTGAACGACTGGAGGAGAAGCTTTTCATGGAAAAACTAGGCATCGCCATTTTCGGCACAGGCGCCGTGGCGCCCGTGCATGTGCAGGGGTACAGCCAGCTGGAAAACTGCCAGGTTCGCGCAATCTGTGACCTTTACCCCGAAAAAGCCAAAAAGTTCGCACAGGACAACGGCATCCCCGATGCGGACATTTATACCGATTACCACGAGCTGCTCAAGCGCGACGACATCTTCGCCGTCTCCATCTGCCTGCCCCCGGCCGCCCACTGCGAGGTGGCATGCGCCGCGCTTGCGGCCGGCAAGCACGTGCTCTGCGAAAAACCGATGGCGCCGTCGCTGGAGGAATGCGACCGGATGATCGCCGCGGCCAAGGCGTCCGGCAAAACGCTCAGCATCGTCTCCAACAACCGCTTCAACACCTCCGCAATGCGCGTAAAAGCAATGCTCGACAGCCAGGCGGGCGGCAAGCTCCGCTTCACCATGGCCAACTCGCTCTGGTACCGCGGCGGGAACTATTACGACATCTGGTGGCGCGGCACGTGGGAAAAGGAGTGCGGCGGATGCACGACCAGCCACGCCGTGCACCACATGGACCTGCTGCAATGGATGATCGGCATGCCAAAACGCGTCACCGCCGTCATCGGCAACGTTGCCCACTTTAACTCCGAATGCGAGGACTATGCCATCGCCATCCTGCAATATCCCGACATGGTGGCCGAGGTGACGGCGACAATCTGCTCGCACGACGAATCGCAGGAGCTCGTCTTTCAAACGGAAAAAGGGCGCATCTCGCTGCCCTGGAAGCCGTATGCGTCCAAAGCGCTGCCAAACGGCTTCCCCGAGGAGGACACCGACGCGGAAAAGGAGCTGCAGCAAACCTTCGACAGCCTGCCGGAGCTGAAAAAAGAAAGCCATGCCGCGCAGATCGAAAACTTTATCGCTGCGGCGCAAGGGCTGGAAGCGCCCATCGTCACCGCACAGCACGGCCGCAACACCATCGAGCTGATCATGGCCATCTACAAATCCAGCGTTACGCAGCGGCCGGTCGAGCTTCCCATCGCCAACGACGACGTATTTTACCGCCGCGAAACGTTCACGAAAGCCATGCCGCACTTCTTTGAAAAAACAAAATCGGTCGAAAACGTGGAGAACGCACCGCCGATCTCGTTTGGGCGCAATCTAGGCAAATAAAAAACAAGGAGCCCGGGAAAAATCCCGGGCTCCCGGCCTTATGCCGGCCGCTGCGCGTTGGCGGCGCCAAGCTCCGGCATCCCCTCCGCTTTCCGGGCGTACAGCATCAAGAAAAGGAAGCGCTCTGTCATGGACGGCCTGCAAAAAAAGCGCTGCGCAAACGCGCTGTTTGTCGTCACGTTCGCCTTTTGGATGTCCATCTATTCCTTTCAGTCCTATGTGGTGCCGGAGTTGGAGCGCATGGGCGCGCTGGCGTCGTTGACGGGGCTGATCAGCGGCGTATACGGTTTTACGCAGCTGTGCCTGCGCATGCCGCTTGGCATGTGCGCCGGGCGTCTCGGGCGGCAAAAGCCGTTCGTCGTGCTGGGCTGCGCGTTTTCCGCGCTCGCCTGCGCAGGCGCCTTCCTCTTTTATACGCCCGCAGGCTTTTTGTTTTTCCGCGCGGCGTGCGGTTTCGCCGCCTCCACGTGGGTTTCTTTCACCGTGCTCTACGGAAGCTATTTCCAAAGCGGCGAAGCGCCGCGCCGTATCACGCTGCTCAACCTGGCCAATCAAGCCGGACAGCTGGGCGGCTATTTTCTTGCCGCAGCGCTGGCGGTTCGCCTGCCTGTGCGCTCGGCGCTGCCCGCCGGGTTTGTCCTGGCATTGGCCGCAATGGCTGGCGCGCTAACGTTGCGGGAGGCGTCCGCGCCCACAGGTCCCGTGCTGCGCCTGCGCGAGCTGGCAGCCGCCGCCCGAAACCGATATTTGCTCGCCTGCTCGCTGCTGGCGATGCTCCTGTACCTGATCGCTCAGGGCACGTGCCAATCATTTACGGCCACGCTGGCTACGGCGCTTGGCGCCACTGCCTCGCAGCTTTCGGCGCTCAATATCGTCATGAGCGCCACCGTCGTGGCAGGCAATCTTGTGACGGTGCAAAAGCTTTTGCCGCGCTTTGGCGCGCGCAAGCTGGTAGCGGCAGGCTTTGGCTGCGCGTTTTTTTACTGCATCCTCGCGCCGCTTGCGGGGCGGCTTTGGGTGCTTTTCGCCGCACAGCCGCTGATCGGCGCAGCCTATGCGCTCGTGGCCGCCGTGCTGCTGGGGCAATGCATCCGCGATATCGCGCCGCCGCTGCGCTCGGCCGCGATGGGCTTTTTCCAGGCTCTCTACGGCGCCGGCATGGCGCTGGGCCCTGTCCTTTCCGGTATGCTCATCGACATGGCCGGCATCCGTTTCGCCTATTTTGCGCTGGCCGGCGTCGCGGCGCTGGGCGCAGCGTCCGCCATGCGGCTGATGCGCTAAGGCAAAGCAGGCCGGCCGGATTATAAAAGCGCCGCCGGGTTTTCCCGCGCGGCGCCTTTTGCGGTCATTTGACGATATTGTGAATCCATACACCCTTTTTTACGAATGCATAACCCAGCAAGCATTTGATGATGTCCAGCGAGAGCACAAGCGCATAAATGGTCTGCATCGGCAATGCCGTCAGATAAATTAACGCCGCCGCCACCGGTACGCATACCACCCAGCTGAACGCGCTGTCAAACAGGAACGTCACCAGCGTTTTTCCGCCGGAACGAAGCACAAAATACGTGCAGTGGGCAAACGCAAACACGGGCATAAAGCAGGCATTCGTTCGGATGAACGTGCTCGCCAGCGCGCGCACCTCGTCCGTCGTGTTGTAAAAGCGCGGGATTAACGGCGCTACAAGCACCGTTATCACGCCCAGCGCGACGCATGCCTCCACGTTGAGCGCGATAATCTGCCAGGCCGTTTTCTTGGCGCGCGCAGGCTCGTCCGCTCCCAACGCCTGGCCTACCAAAATGGCCGCTGCATTGCCCATGGAGAGATAAACCGTGCTGAAGAGATTGACGACGGTATTGGAAATATTAAAGCCCGCCACGACAAGCAATCCGCGCACGGAATAAAGCTGCGCCAAAAATGCCTGGCCGGTAGACCAAAAGCATTCGTTTACCAGCAGGGGCATTCCTTTCAGCGTTATGTCGACAAAAAGGCGGCGCGGTATTTTCATCGTGCGCCATGCGCCGCAAAACGCAGGAAAGCGGTCCGGATGGCGATGCACGGTCAGGAGAATAACGGCCAGCTCCACATAGCGCGAAATCACCGTGGCAATTGCCGCGCCCTCCACGCCCAGAGCAGGAAATCCGAAATGGCCGAAAATCAGCACGTAATTGCCGCAAAGATTGGTGAGCACGGCGGCGATGCTGGCGACCATCGGCAGGATTGTCTCGCCCGTCTCGCGCAGCGTGCCCGCATAGCATGTGGACAGCGTGAGCGGCAGCAGCCCCCAGAGCATGATGCGCAAATACGCCAAGCCGTGTTGTAGCGTCGCCTGGGTTGCCTGCGGGTCGGAAGGATCCGTCAGATATAGGCGGATGAGCGGTTCGCCCAGCCAGATGAAGACAACCAGCGCGAGCACAAGCAGCAGCGCGCTAACAAGGATTTTATACCGAAATGACGCGCGCACCCCCTCATGGTCGCCCGCGCCTGCAAACTGTGCGCCGAAAATGCCCGCGCCTGAAATTGCGCCGAAGATGCACAGCGTGTAGACGAACAGCAGCGTGTTCGCTATCGCCACGCCGGACATTTGCACCGTTCCTACCTGGCCAACCATGACGTTGTCCAGGAGGCTGACGAAGTTTGTAATCGCGTTTTGGACGATGATCGGCGTTACGATGGAAAGAACAGCCTTGTAAAACGCCCTATCTCCCACCAACACGCTGCGTAAATTCTGCATGCACTCGTATCTCCTGCAATGGGTATTTTTTATATCATTAGAAGGAATAGCCCCAAGCGACCGCCGCGCTAGAACAGGGAAAGAAGCCATTGCGCGACAAACGCCGCCGCGCACGCCGCCGCGGCCACCGTCAAAAGCGAGCGACGCTTGAGCGCAAGCGCTACGGCCACGCATACCCCCGCCACCGCCGAGGGCACGCTGGCCGTGGAAGAAAACACGGCCGGTACCGTCATGGCGGTCAGCACGGCATAGGGCGCATAGGAAAGGAAACTGCGCGCAAAGCGCGAGCGGATCTTCCGCCTAAAAGCCACAAACGGCAAGGCGCGAATGAGATAGGTGGTCGCAGCCATCACGGCCATCAGCAGCGCAACTCTGCCCGTCATCCTTCCGCCTCCTCCTGTTTTAACGGGTGCAGCCATGCGGCCACGGCCGCCGCCAGGCATGCGCAAATCACGACCGAAAATCCCTGGGAAATGCCGCGCAGCGCCGGCAAATATGCCATCAGGCAGCTCAGCAGCGCCGCAAACACAGCCGATAACAGCGCGCCCGCATCGCACCGGGCCGAAGGCACGACGATGGCGATAAACATGCCGTAAATAGCGATGCCCAGCGCATCTTTGACGGCTTCCGGCAGGATATCCCCCGCCAGCGCGCCCAGCAGCGTTCCCAGGACCCAGCCGCAAAACGGGGCCGTCAGCAAGCCGCTCATGTATCGCGTGCCGATCGTTCCCGGCTGTGAAGAGGCCACGGCAAACACCTCGTCCGTGATGCCAAAGGCAATCGCCGCCCGCCGCAGAGGCGTAAAGCTCGCATCCGTCTTTTGCGAGAGGGAGACCCCCATCAGCGCATAACGCATGTTGATCACCAGCTGCGTGAGAATCATCTCCACCACCGCGCCCCCCGCAGTAAGGATGGAAAGCCCCGCCACCTGCCCGGCGCTGGTAAGGTTCGTCGCCGAAATGAGCACGGCCGCATACGCGGGCAGCCCCGCCCGCACGGCCATCAGCCCGAAGCTGAACGAAACCGAAAGATACCCCAGACCAATCGGAATGCCGTCGCGGAGCCCTTTTTC
>DVLH01000008.1 GCA_018715585.1 Candidatus Aphodomonas merdavium | reverse complement strand
CTACTCGCCTGGGGGCGGGGATCTGCGGGGGGATGCTGCAAGCGGAAGCAATGGCGCGCACGGCGCAAGCCGTTGCGGATTTTGCAAAAGAGGCGCTGCAAAAGGGCGCGGAACAGCTGGCCTGCGTGGGGACGATGGCGCTTCGGCAGGCAGAAAATGCGCAGTCGTTTTTTGACAGGGTGCATGCGCTGTGCGGTGTGGATGTCCGCGTGCTTTCGGGCGAAGAAGAAGCACGGCTGTGTTACCGGGCGGCACTGATGGATGTGCAAGGGGAGAAGGGGACGCTCGCTGTAATCGACAGCGGCGGAGGCAGCACGGAAATTGCGCTGGGGAGCGCTGCGTCGCCCCAGATGCGCGCAAGCCTGCCCATTGGCGCCGTGAGCGTGACGGAGACCTATTTGCGCCCCTTTGCGACGGCAGAGGCTTTAGATAACGCGCAGGCCGCCGTGCGCACGGCGTTTGCACGCAGCGGGATTTGCCCGCGCGCGCAGACGGTCGTAGCGGCAGGCGGTACGGCGACGACAATGGCGGCCGTTATGCTGCGCCTTGCGCCCTACGATGCGAAAAAGGTGCGCGGCGTTTTGCTGACACTTGCGGAGGCACAGCGGCAGCGCGCGCTGTATGCGTCCCTGACACCGCAGCAGCGCGCCCTTTTGCCGGGCATGCACAGCGGCCGGGAAGACGTCATTCTCGCCGGCGCGTACATCCTTCTACAGGCTTTTGAGTATTTCAACGTTGATTGCCTGCGCGTGGTGGATCGTGGATTGCGCCATGCGCTGGCATTGGAAATGCTGGACTGATGTGGGCGGACATGCCGTGCGCACGCCGGCACGCTTGGCGCCGGGCGGATCGCGGGCCATGTTTTTTTGGCATACCTGTCCGTTGCGAGGCTTGTGAAAACCTTTTTCGCCGCAAGTGCGGCGCCATATTTCGACGGAAAACGCGGCAGAAAAATTATATTAAAGATAGATTACATTCCTGCTACGAACCATGATTTGCGCTTGCATTTGCCGAAAAAATGCTGTATCCTGTTATTTGGTACTTCATATGAATGGAGGAGGTTTTTCATGAAAAAGTTCCTGTGCGTTCTCATGGCTGCTTTCATGCTGATGGGCATGGTGGTTTCTGCCAATGCCGAAGAGACTTACCGCGTGGCGATGGTTACCGATACCGGCGGCATCAATGACCAGAGCTTCAACGCTTTGGCATGGTCCGGCCTGCAGCGCGCCAAGGAAGAGCTTGGCGTTGAGGTCAGCTATCTTGAGTCCATCACCGAAGCTGACTACGGCCCGAACCTTGAAACCCTCTACGACGAAGGCTACGACCTGATCATCTGCATCGGCTGGATGATGGCTGACGCGCTCACCGAAGCGGCCACGCTGCATCCCGAACAGATGTATGCCATTATCGACAATGCCTCCGTCGGCGAGAACGTTGTCGGTGTGAACTTCGCGACGGAGCAGTGCTCCTATCTCGTCGGCGTTGCTGCTGGCACGATGACCGAGACCAACAACGTCGGCTTCGTTATCGGCATGGTTAGCCCGGTGATGAACACGTTCGGCTATGGCTACTACGCCGGCGTGCGCGATACGAATCCGGATTGCGTCGTGCAGTGCTATAACACCAACAGCTACGGCGATGCGGCTGGCGGCAAAGCGGCCACCATCTCCATGTATGCCAACGGCGCGGATATCGTCTTCCATGCGGCGGGCGGCACCGGCACCGGCGTCATCGAAGCTGCAAAGGAACAGGGCAAGCTGGCCATCGGCGTGGACCAGGATCAGTCCTACCTTGCGCCGGAAGCCGTTTTGACGAGCGCCCTCAAGCGCGTGGACAACGGCGTGTTTAATCTCTGCCAGGGCATTGTGGACGGCACGCTCGAGGCTGGCGACGTGGTGTATTCCCTCAGCGACGGCGGCGTGGACATTGCGCCTTCCATCGACCTGATGAGCGAAGAAGCGCTGGCGGCCGTGGAAGCTGCCAAAGAGAACATCCTTGCTGGCGAAGTCACTGTGCCCGCCACGCAGGAAGCCTTTGACGCACTCTATGGTCCCGACTACTACACCTTGGACGATTAAGGTGTTGTCTGCCAAATCCCTGCCCGCGTCTGCGGGCAGGGATTTTTAGAAGTTGAGCCGTTTTCGCGCTGCGAAAGCGGTGCTGGCATCGGCCGCCGCGCGGCGAGCGGTAGGCGGGGCCAACAAACCGCGGCGTTTTGCCGGCGTAGGGCGTATGCGCTGTGCCGGCGGCACAAACGAAAAGATGCCTGGTTGGCCCAACACTCCGGGCGCGCCCCAGACGGCGCGGCGCAAAACAGGAAAAGGGAGGTGCTTTTGCTTGGGGGAGAGCGAACGCATTGACTGGAATCAACCGACGGTCGAAATGCGCAACATTGTTAAAATGTTCGGCTCTTTCAAGGCCAATGACGGCATCAATCTAAAGGTGCACAAAGGGGAAATCCACGCAATCCTCGGCGAAAACGGCGCGGGCAAGTCTACACTGATGAACGTGCTCTACGGCTTGCTGCAGCCAACCTCGGGGCAGATTTTCGTCAATGGAAAACAGGTGCATATCGACAGCCCCAACAAGGCGATCGAGCTCGGCATCGGCATGGTGCATCAGCACTTTATGCTTGTGCAGCCTTTTACCGTGACGGAAAATATTATTCTCGGTTCGGAACCGATGAAATCGCTCAATCGTGTGGACATGAAAGCCGCGCGCGCCAAGGTGGTTGAAATCTCCGAGCGATACGGCCTCAACGTAAACCCGGCTGCAAAAGTTGAAGATATTTCCGTGGGCATGCAACAGCGCGCGGAAATTTTAAAAGTGCTCTTTCGCGGCGCAGAGATTCTCATTCTGGACGAGCCAACCAGTTCGCTGACGCCTCAAGAGATCCTGGAACTGGTTGAGATCATGCAAAACCTTACGCGCGAGGGCAAATCTATTATCCTTATCACCCATAAATTGCGCGAAATCAAAGAGGCGGCGGACTGCTGCACCATCATTCGCCAGGGACGCTATATCGATACTGTGCGCGTGGCGGATGTGACGGAGCACGATTTGGCGTCAATGATGGTGGGACGAAACGTAGAGTTTCATGCGGATAAAAAGGAAATGCCGCGCGGCGAGGTATCGCTGCGCGTGGAAGAGCTGCACGCCAAGGATTACCGTGGCGTGGACGCTGTGCGCGGCTTGAACCTGACCGTGAGCCGGGGAGAAATCGTGGGCATCGCCGGCATTGACGGCAACGGACAGACAGAGCTGGTAGAGGTGCTTACGGGCCTTCGCAAGGCGACATCCGGCCGCATCACCATGAACGGCCAGGACGCATTTAACAAGACGCCGCGCGAGCTTTTTGACATGGGAATTTCCAGCATCCCCGCCGACAGGCAAAAACATGGGTTGATTCTTGACTATCCCGTTGAGGACAACCTCGTGCTGCAAAACATTGGAAACCAACCGTATTCTCGCCGCGGCACGCTGCAGCGCAAGGAGATCCGCAAACATGCGAGCGAGCTGGTGGAAAAATTCGATATCCGCCCGCGCGGATGCGAAAACGAGAAGGCGGGCGCGCTTTCCGGCGGCAACCAGCAAAAGGTGATCATTGCGCGCGAGGTGACGAATGACCGTGATTTACTCATTGCCGTCAACCCGACGCGCGGCTTGGACGTGGGTGCGATTGAATACGTGCACCGTTATCTTGTGGAGCAGCGCAACAAGGGGAAAGCCGTGCTGCTCGTCTCCTTCGAGCTGGATGAAATTATGAGCCTTTCCGACCGTATCGATGTGATCTTTGAAGGCAAGATCGTGCACAGCATTGAGGGCGGCAAGGCGGACGAAAAAACGCTCGGACTGATGATGGCGGGAGGAGGCGGCGCAGGTGGCAAATAAAAGCGCGGACGCGCAGGTGCTGGATTCCAGGAGCTTTGTGCAAAAACTCATGGCAGGCTCTTTCATTTATACGCTCATTTCCATCCTGATCGGTTTTGCCATTGGCGCCGTTGCGCTGCTGATTGCCGACTATAATCCGCTTGTCGCGTATGGCAGCCTATTCTCGGTCATTTTTAGCTCCACCAAAACGATGAGCTATTGCTTTGTTGAGTATGCAACGCCTTATATTCTTACAGGCCTTTCGGTTGCATTTTCGTTCAAGACGGGCATGTTCAACATCGGCGCGGAAGGTCAGTACGTCATGGGCGCGGTAGCGGCAATGCTTGTGGGCGTGTTTGTGAAACTGCCCGGCGTGTTGCTCGTGCCGCTGTGCATTCTGGCGGCCATCGCCGTCGGGGTGGTTTGGGGTGGCCTGGTTGGGTATCTCAAGGTGCGCTTTGGTTCGCATGAAGTGCTGTGCATGATCATGTTCAACTGGATCGCCTACTATTTTTCCAACTATATCGTCAACCATCCTGGTGTGAATGTGGGGGGAGGCAAGACCTGGTCGCTGCCCATTCAGGACGAGGCAAAGATCACCATTTCGCAGTGGTTTGGCAAGAACGTCGTCTCGACCAACACGCACTTTGGTATCTTTATCGCCATCGCCTGCGTGCTGGCGATGTACTACATCATCAACAAAACGACGTTTGGTTTCCGGCTCAAGGCTGTCGGCAGCAACCGCTCCTGCGCGGAGTATGCCGGCATTAACGCGAACCGGTGCGTCATCCTGTCGCTGGCGATTTCCGGTGCGCTGGCGGCGCTGGCCGGCGGGCTGCAAGTGCTCGGCGTCACCTACAAGATTAACCAGTTTGCCACACAGGAAAGCTATGGGTTTAACGGCATTACGGTTGCGCTGATTGGCGCAACAAACCCCATCGGTGTGCTGCTGGGCGGTTGGTTCTTTGGCGCGATGAAATATGCGGGTACGCGCATTAAAATGCTGGACGGCAGCCGTGTTCCCAAGGAGATCATCGATATTATCATGGGCTGCATTGTGCTTGCCATCGCAACCTCGAACCTGCTGCGCATGGCCGTTGTTCGCCATGAGATGAAGGGAGGCAAGGTCTGATGGTGGCGGAGCTGATTAGGGATCTGGGCATCATCCTCAATGCGACGCTGATGTATACGCCGCCGCTGCTTTTTGCGGCATTGGGTTCCTGCTTTTCGGAAAAGAGCGGCGTGGTCAACATCGGCTTAGAAGGCATGATCGTCATCGGCGCGTTTGCCGGTGCGGCTGTGGGCTGCTTTGTGCCGAACCCATGGGTTTCGTTCCTCTGCGGCGGCATTGCAGGCGGCCTCTTCGCGCTTATTCATGCCTTCGCCACGGTTACGTGCAAGGCGGATCAGACCATCTCCGGTACGGCGATCAACTTCCTTGCTTCCGGTGTTTCGCTCTTTGTATGTTATCTGCTCTTTGGCACGAGCGAGACGCATCCCGTCATCAACAAGCTGCCGCGCATCTTTGACGGGCTGTTTGGCTTCTTGGAGGAAAAGCTGCCGGGAGCGCTGGGGCAAGCGTTTGCACAGAACAGCTTTTTGGATCTTGTGTTTAACACGTATGCATCCGCATATCTTGCGTTCCTGCTCGTGTTTGTGGTCTGGTTCGTGTTTTTCCGCACGCGCTTTGGGCTGCGGCTGCGGGCAGTTGGCGAACATCCGCAGGCGGCGGATACGCTGGGCGTCAACGTTGCGCTGGTGCGCTATATCTGCGTAGTGCTTTCCGGCGTGCTGGCGGGCTTTGGCGGCGCGTCCATCACGCTGGCGACCGTGTCGGCTTTCCGGCCGTCCATCGTTGTAGGCCAAGGCTTCATTGCTATTGCTGCCGTTATTTTCGGAAAGTTCAAGCCTCAGGGCGCGCTGATTGGCTGCATTCTTTTCGGCTTCTGTAACGGACTGCGCGTGGTGGTTGGTTCCAACAGCGTTATTCCGGTCAACCTCATTTCCATGATTCCCTACGTGGTCACGATTCTCACGCTCGTGCTCTTCGTCGGACGTGCGCGGGTGCCGGCGGCGAATGGCAAACCCTACATCAAATCCAGGTGACAAAACGTTTTACGCTAGGAGGGAGATTCCATGGCGATTCCGGTGTTTAAAGTTGTAAGCGTATTGACGCAGGTGACACGGCGCCAGACGGACGCATGGCTCAAGAGCATTGAGGAACAGCTTGGCGAACCGCTTTGCGAGGTGAGCATCGAAGAATATGAAAAGCTGCCGTTTGGCCTGGTGTTCGTGGCTTCGGGCGGGAGCGAGGGCATCTTCCTGAGCCAGTATGACAAATTTGCAGACCGGCCGTGCTATTTGCTCACCAGCGGGGAGAGCAATTCGTTGGCTGCTTCAATGGAGATTCTTGCTTATCTGCAAAGCCACGGTAGGAAAGGGGAGATCCTGCATGGGAGCGCGCCGGATGTGGCCCGGCGTATTCGCGCGCTCGAGCGCGCCACACAGGCAAAGGCAAAGCTGAACGGCATGCGGATGGGCTGCATCGGCAAGCCGAGCGATTGGTTGATTGCCAGCTCGGCGGATGATGCCGGATATCGTGCGAAGCTCAACCTCTCCGTCGTTCCCATTGCGATGGAAGAAGTGTTTGCGGAGTACGAAAAGCACAGCTACGAGCAGAACCAATGGACGGAGCTGCTTGAAAAGCAGGGGTATGATGCCGCGGAGCTCGAAAAGGCGCTATGGGTTTATGGTGCGTTGCAGCGGATTGTGGCAAAGTACGGCCTTTCCGGCGTTACGGTGCGCTGTTTCGACCTGCTGGAGCCCATCAAGACGACGGGCTGCCTGGGGCTTGCAATCCTCAATGCGCAAGGCATTTTCGGCGGATGTGAAGGCGATGTGCCGTCGCTGATTTCCATGGCGATTCTGGGCACGGTCTCCGGCCAGCCGGTATTCATGTGCAATCCGAGCCGCATCGACACGGCCAAGGGCGAGATGGTGCTGGCGCACTGCACGCTGCCGGTGAACATGCCAGAGAGCATGCGCTTGACGACGCACTACGAATCCGGCATCGGTGTGGCCATTGCCGGCCACATTTCGGAGCAGGAGTGCACCATTTTTAAAACGTCCGCCAAGCTGGACCGCTATTTTGCAAAGCGCGGCGAAATCATCGAAAACCTCAGCGAAGCCGTGCTTTGCCGCACGCAGATCAAGCTTCGCCTGGACGATTATAGCTATTTCCTCAAGGGCCCCATTCAAAACCATCATTTGCTTTGCTTAGG
>DVLH01000293.1 GCA_018715585.1 Candidatus Aphodomonas merdavium | reverse complement strand
ATGGCGTTCTGCTTCCAGGCAAGCGCCGAAACCCGTACCCTTACATTCATGATCGACAATGCCACCAGCACCGCCGGCATCGAGGCCGCCGCAAAATGGATTGAAGAAAACTACGGCATAGCGCTGGAAATCCAGATCCGCCCCGGCGGAGCGGAAGGTGAAAACTATGTGCGCACGCTGCTGGCTGCCGGCGAAATGGCGGACCTGTGCTATTTCAACTCCGGCTCGCTGCTGCAGACGCTCAATCCGTCCGAATACTTCGTGGACCTGACGGATGACCCGCTCATTGCCAACGTCTCCCCCAGCTATTATCCGTGCGTCTCCGTCGACGGCCATGTCTACGGCATCCCCGGCGGTTCCTCCTTCACCGGCGGCTGGCTGTACAACAAAGCGGTGTACGAGGAGCTTGGCCTGGAAGTGCCGCACACGTGGGACGACCTGATGGCCAACTGCCAGGTGGCCAAGGATGCGGGCAAGACGGCCGTCATCGCCTCCTTCGCGGACGACTGGACCAGCCAGCTGATCCTGTTGGCGGACTACTACAACGTCGAGGCGGGCAACCCCAACTTTGCCGCCGACTTTGACGCCAACAAAGCCAAATATGCCACCGATCCCTACGCATTCGACTCCTTCAAAAAAATGGAAGAGGTCTATCAAAAGGGATTCCTCAATGCGGACTATAACACCAATACATATGACTTCGCGCTCGACATGCTCGTCAACGGCGACGGCGTCCATTATCCGATGCTCACCAACGCTCTGACGAATATTTACACCAACTACGGCGAAGAAGCGGTGGACAACATCGGCGTGTTCGGCCAGCCTGGCGACGACCCCGACAACCACGGTCTGACCGTCTGGATGCCCAACGCCATCTACATCTTTAAAAACGGCGACAACGTTGAGACTGCCAAGGAATGGTGCTCCTACTTCCTCAGCAAGGAAGCCATTGAAGTCTATGCCGCCGCCTCCAAGCCGGAAGGCCCCTTCGTCGTCAACGGCGTGGAGCTGACGGACGTTTACGCCGGCGTGCAAGAGATGATGCAATACTTCGAGGATGGCAAGACGACCGCCGCGCTGGAGTTCGTCTCCTCCGTTAAAGGTCCGAACTCGCCGCAGATCTGCATTGAATGTCTGGGTGGCCTTCGCACCGCGGAAGAAGCTGCTGCAGAATACGACGCCGACGCTGAAAAACAAGCCAAACAGCTCGGTCTGGAAGGTTGGTAATTCCGCAACACACTGGGAGGGGCCGGTAACTGCCGGCCCTTCCTCAAATTCTGATGCGCATCAAGGGGGCCTTGCAATTGACAAAAACAATGAAAAAACTCTACTCGCCATGGTTCCTTGTGCCCGTCGGCGTCATTTTCTTTGTGCTTTTCCTCGTGCCGACGCTGATGAGTTTTTTCTTCTCGCTGACGACATGGACGTTGACGGATTGGGAGTTTACGGGACTGGATAACCTTCGCATGTTTTTTCGCGAAATCTCGCTGCGCATCAGCTTTAAAAACTCGCTCATTTATTCCGTCCTCACCTGCGCGTTCAAGGTTGTGCTCGGATTATTCTTGGGCGCAATCCTCTCTTCCGCGATGCTTAAATCGCGCCATATCCTGCGGTCCATCCTGTTTTTCCCCAACCTGATTTCCACGCTGGCCGTCGGCTTGACGTTTAAATCGCTGATGCATCCCACGCGCGGGCTGATCAACGCCGCGCTGGGCGCGCTGGGCATTACCGGCCCGGACTGGCTCGGGAATGTAAACATCGCGCTATATTCCATCATCGGCATCGACGTTTGGAAAGGCGTCGGCATCGCGACGGTCATCTACATCTCCGGCATCTTGTCCATTCCCGAGCAATACTACGAAGCGCTTTCCATCGACGGCGGCAACACATGGGATAAGTTTGTGCACATCACGCTGCCGCTTTGCCGTCCCGCACGCAACTCCGTCATCATTCTTGCATTCATCGGGGGGCTTCGCACATTTGACCTCGTCTGGGTGACGACAAAAGGCGGCCCAGGGTTCTATACAGACCTGCTTGCCTCCGTCATCTATAAGCAATACTGTGCCGGCTATTACGGACTGGCAACGCTCGGAAACGTGCTGATGCTGCTGTTGATCTGCCTGCTTGCTTTCCCGCTGTATTTCTACATCACGCGCAAGGAGGTGGACCTATGAAAGAAAAGCATGCCATGCACGCTGTCAACGGGCAAAAGCGGCCCGCGTATTTCAACCTTTTTGAAGTGGTTGCACTGTTGCTCGCGCTGCTGCTGTATGTTATTCCCTTCTACTTTGTGCTTATCAACTCGTTCAAGACAAAGCGGGAAGCGGGATTGATGAACATCAGCTGGCCTTCTTCGCTACAAATTGTTGAAAACTACCGCGAGGTCATCACAGCCAACCGCTATGCATTGCTGGTCGCGTTTAAAAACTCAATCCTCATCACCGCGTTTTCGCTTTTGCTGATGATCCTCGTCTGCTCTATGGCAGGGTTTATCCTCCAGCGCAGGCGCGATAAGCTGGCCACCATTTCCAACTTCGTGCTCCTGACGGGCCTGATGATCCCTCCGGCCATCGTGCCCACCATCTGGGTGATGCAGACCATCGGCATTTATAAAACGCTCCATGGCATGGTGCTCATTGAAGTCGCGCTGAACTGCTCCTTCTCCTGCATCCTCTACCGCGGCTTTATGGGCTCCATCCCTCGCGAAATCGACGAAGCGGCCGTCATTGACGGCTGCGGATCCTGGGGGGTTTATTTCCGCATCATCATGCCCTTGCTACGGCCGGTGACCGCAACGGTCATCGTCCTTTCCACCATCAACATCTTTAACGATTTCGTCAACCCCATGTACTTCTTGCCCGGCACGCGCAACATCACCGTGCAGCAGACGCTTTATAACTTCAGCGGAAAGTATACGAGCGACTACAACCTCCTCTTTGCCGACGTCATGCTTATTACGATTCCCCCACTGCTGCTGTTCATCTTCTTCAACAAGCAAATCGTCTCCGGCATGGTGGCCGGAGCCATCAAAGGATGACCGCGCGGGAGCGCTTCAGGCGCTGTTTCAGCTTTCAAAAGGCCGACAGGCTTCCCATGCTCGAGTGGGCCGTCTGGTGGGACCAGACGCTCGATGCATGGGCGAAGCAAGGGCTTGTCATCGCGCCGCAGCCGCCTTTGACGCCGGACGAAGCGCTGCAGCGGCAGCTTGGGCTGGATCTGCAAATGCAGTTTTGGATTTCGCCGCGCACTGCGCAAACGCCGTCTCCGGCAACGCACGGCGCACCCATCGTCTCGTCGCTAGAGGAATATGAGGCCATCCTGCCCACGCTCTACCCGGACCCCATTCCCATCGATGAGGAGCGGCTTCGTTATGCCGCAAAACTGCAACAGGCAGGAGACGCAATCGTTTGGATCACGCTGGAGGGGCCCTTCTGGTGGCCGCGCAAGCTCTTTGGCATTGAGCCGCACTTATATGCCTTTTACGACGAGCCGGAACTGATGGAGCGGATGAACCGTGACCTTTGCGATTTTAACCTGCGCGCACTCGAACACGTCTGCAAGACGCTCACCCCGGATTTTCTCACCCTTGCCGAGGATATGAGCTACAACTTGGGACCGATGATCTCCGAGGAAATGTTCGACGCGTTCTTGCTGCCGAGTTATCGCCGCATGGTTCCTTCATTTCAAAGCAAAGGGATCCGCGTGCTGATTGACTCGGACGGCGACATCACCAAGGCGGTTCCCTGGTTTCTCCGTGCGGGAATCGAAGGCGTGCTGCCGCTGGAACGGCAGGCGGGCGTAGATATCGCCGCGCTGCGCGCACAGTATCCGAACTTCCTTTTCATCGGCCATTTTGACAAAATGTGCATGCCGAAAGGAGAAGTGGCCATGCGCGAAGAATTTGAACGCTTGCTGCCCACCATGCGCCTCGGTGGTTTTATCCCCTCGGTAGATCATCAAACGCCGCCGAGCGTCACGTTGGAGCAATACAAGCAGTATGTTGCTCTCCTGCACGAATACGCGCAAAAGGCTTATCAATGACGAAAGGAAGCAAAAAACATGAACGTTTCCCGTCTTCGTTGCGACTACATGGAAAACCCTATCGGTTTTGATTTTGACCGTCCACAGCTGAGCTGGACCGTCACTGTGGCAGGCAGGAACAAGCGCCAAAGCGCCTACCACCTCGAGCTCGCCACCTCAGAGGATTTTTCTCATGTGCTGTTCGACAGCGGAAAAACGGATTCCGACCAGAGCGTCGGCGTCCGCCTGGATTTTGCGCTTGCCCCATGTACGCGCTATTTCTGGCGCGTAAAAGTCTGGGATGAAACCGGCACGGAGTCCCCATGGAGCGAAACGGCCTATTTTGAAACCGCACGCGGGAAGGAGCCCTGGGCTGCAAATTGGATTGGCTGGGAAAAAGAATTTCCACAGTTGCGCGGCGATTTCACCGTTGAGAAACCAATAAAAGCCGCACGCGCTTATGCATGCGGCGTAGGGCTTTATGTCCTTTTCGTCAACGGAGAAAAGGTTGGCAATGAATATCTCACGCCCAATTTTAACGCCTATGACAGCTGGCTGCAATATCAAACCTACGATATTACCCCGTTATTGCGGTCCGGCAAAAACGCCGTGGGCGCCTGGCTTGGCAACGGCTATTACAAAGGACGGGTTAACTGGCCCAGCGTCGGCTATCGCGACAAGATTTACGGCGACCGCCTGGCGTTGATCGCACAGATTGAAATCGAATACGAAGACGGAACGAAACAAACGTTTGTCACGGACGAACACTGGAAAGCAACGCGGAGCCCGCTGCTTCGCGCTGAAATCTACGACGGCGAAGTATTTGATGCGCGCGCATTTGACCCCGCCTGGTGCTTGCCCGAAACGGATATCTCGACTTGGGATCACGCATGCTTCATCCCTCTGGACAAGAGCCTGCTGCATGCTCGCCTCAGCGTCCCCGTGCTTGCGCATGAAAGCAGACCCGTTGGCGAGTATATCATTACGCCTAAAGGGGAGCATGTGCTGGACTTTGGCCAGAATGCTGCCGGATTTGTTCGCCTGCGTGCACATGCGCCTGCCGGGACAGAAATCCTGCTACAATTTGGCGAAGCACTTGACAACGAAGGCAACTTTTATCGCGACAACATGCGTACCGCGCTGGCGGAAATGCGCTACATCTGCGATGGCAGCGAAAGAACCTACGAACCATTCTTTACGTTCTTTGGTTTCCGCTATTGCCGGGTTAGTGGCCTGAGGGAACTGGATCCTGCTGATTTTTCACAGGTAATTTTGCATTCTGCAATGGAACGCACAGGCAATTTTACTTGTTCGGACGAACGTGTAAACCGCCTGTTCCTCAACGCGCTATGGGGCCAGCGCTCCAACTTCGTCGATACGCCAACCGACTGTCCGCAGCGCGACGAGCGCATGGGTTGGACGGGTGACGCACAAGTATTCTGTCCCACAGCCGTAATGAACACGGATTGCGATGCATTCTACCGCAAATACCTCTACGACCTCGCCGTAGAGCAAAAGCGCGAAGGATACGTACCTGTTGTCGTCCCCTTTATCCTGCGCGGCACGGGCCTGTGGGAAATGCCCACCACCGGCTGGGGCGACGCGGCCACGCTGATGCCCTGGTATCTCTACCTCTATTACGGCGACCACGCCCTGCTGGAAGCGCAGTATGAAAGCATGCGCAGCTGGGTGGAATACATGCGCGCACAGGATACAGAAGGGAAAAACCTTTACGGTGGCTTCCATATTGGCGACTGGGTTGCGCAGGACACCCGCGACCCGGACAACCTCTTCGGTTTGACGCCAACGGGGCTGCTGGCGACGGCATACTATGCGCTTTCCTCTGAGGTGGTTTCCAAAGCGGCCGCCGTGCTGGGCAAGCAGGAGGATGCAAAGGAATATGCCGCGCTCGCCGAGAACATCCGCGAAGCCTTCCGGCAGCAATATGTTTCCCCGGCAGGGCTCGTCGTTGGCGAAACGCAAACGGCTTATGTCATCGCACTGTATATGCACATGCTAACACAGGCGCAGCGCCCCGTAGCCGCAGAGCATCTGGCAGAGCGCATCCGCGAGGACAAGCTGCACCTGACGTGCGGTTTCTTGGGTACGCCATATCTCTGCCCTGCCCTCTCTGAATGCGGCCTGAACGAATACGCATACACGCTGCTGCTTCAAACGGGGTGTCCCAGCTGGCTTTATGAGGTTGAAATGGGCGCAACCACCATCTGGGAGCGCTGGAACTCCGTCCGGGAGGACGGCACTTTTGGTCCCGTTTCCATGAATAGCCTCAACCATTATGCGTTTGGCGCTATCTGCGAATGGCTCTACCGCTATGTCGCCGGCATCAATCCTACGCAGGATGGGCCTGGTTTCCACCGTTCCTGCATCCGCCCCATGCCAAACGACATGCTCGCACATGCTGAAGGCTCCATCCGCACGCAATACGGCCTGCTCCGCAGCGGTTGGCGGCTGGAAGGCAAGCGCATCCGCATCGAGATCGAGATCCCGTTCAACACGCAGGCGGAGATCATCCTGCCCGATTGCCCGCAAAACGGGGTACTGGAAAACGGCGCGCCTGTCACGGGCGGCACGCTCACGCGCGGCAGCGGCGTATGGATTTACGAATACGAGCCGACGTTTGAGACCATCTCCAAGCGTGTAATTTATCCGGAAGTGCCCAAATTCTAAACGCTTCAGCAAGGAATTTTTCTTCGGCGCAGAGAATTGTTTTTTGTAGCAATCGATTCTCTGCGCCGCTTTTTCCCTTCCGGCCGTCAGAAACAACAAGCTTCCTTACAGAAAGGAACACAAACACAATGAAATCCAGCATCAAACGATGGGTACTCTTGTTTATGTGCGCCGTTTTGTGTGCGTTTGCTGCGCCCTCGCTCGCGGAAAATCATTTATCGCTGATCGATATCCTCGTCACGCTCAACAAAGATGGCTCCGCCAGGATTGAGCAAACCTGGCAGGGCGACTTTACCGAAGGAACGGAATGCTATCTCCCCATTGACGATTCAGGATATCTCACGCTCTCTGATTTTCGCGTCACAAGCGACGAAACATCGTTTGAAACGCTTGATTCTTGGGACACAGCTGCGAGCTTCGAGGAAAAGGCAGCCCGCTGCGGCATTCTGCGCACGGAGGACGGTTATGAGCTCTGCTGGGGGATCACCCATTACGGCTCCCATACATACCAATTCTCCTACACGGTGCACGATATCGTCCGCAGCTACGACGAAGCGGACGGGTTGCACTTTATGTTCGTCAACCCTGGCATGGACACCGCGCCAACGGACGCCGTCGTCCGCATTGTGTTAGCGGACGGTACGCCACTCAGTAGCGATAACAGTGCTATTTGGGCTTTCGGGTTCAGGGGCCAAATTCAGTTTCAAGATGGCGAGGTCATTGCTTGGAGTGAGGAAGCAGTAACAAAAAACGAAAGTGTCATCGTAATGCTAGAGCTAGAACCCGGCTTACTCTCTCCGGCAATGCAAGTCGATGGCTCCTTTGCTCAGGTGCGCAAACATGCGATGGAAAATGCGGATGGCTCCTCCTTTTCCCGGCAAGATCTTTACCTCCTCATTGGGTTCCTTGCATGCGTCGTGCTGTTGGCCGTATTCCTAGTGTGGAGGAAAATTGCACATGAAAAGACGCTCAAGGCCGCACTGGCCCGTTATGGCGGATTATATACGGCGTTGCCAAACGAAGGCCATTTGGAGGTAAGCTGGCGGCTCGGCGTACTTTTCCGTCAATGTCAGGAAAGTGCGCTCATCGGAGCCTTATTAATGCGACTTTTGCGTAACGGTTGCCTACATCAATCTGCGGATGATCCCCCGGAGGACAAAGCCTTTATGACATTGCGCCTTGTTTCGCCACCGCAGGGGGATACGTTGTTAGCGGCATTTTATGCCCTCCTGGAAAGCGCGGCCGATAGCGGCGTACTAACTGCATCTGCCACAAAAAAATATTTTTATGAACATTCTGACCGCCTGCGTGCGTTCCTCAACCAAGCTACCCAGCAGGCAGACCGTTGGCTGGATGAAAACGGTTGTTTCCTTGGAAAGACAAGCAAATGGCGGCTCCGCCTGACGCAAAGCGGCGAACGAGAACTTGGCCAACTTCTCGGGCTCAAGTGCCTTTTGACTGATGAAACAATCGACCTGCAAGCGCAGCAGATTACCCTTCCCATCGAAGATTGCTACGCCTACGCCTTGCTGCTGGGCCTTAAAGATAAGGCGCTCAGCCGTATTCGTCTCTTTTATCCCTCTGCCCTCAGCGACTACCACATGTATGAAGCGTACTTTCTCTACTCTATTTCCTACCGCAACTATACTTACAATGAGATGCACCGTGCCGAAACGGCCTACTCCTCCGGCAAGGGTGGAGCAAGCTTTGGCGGCGGTGGCGGCGGTTTTTCCGGCGGCGGCGGTGGCGGTGGGACGAGGTGAAGCGACGATCAACGATTTAAAAATGGCATCCGTTTTCCATATCCGGCACTGCTAGTCTTGTTTGTTATTCCCTTCCCCTCCGCAGCAAAGCAGCGCAAAGGAAGACCGCCACAGCTAGGATCACCAGAAGCGAAAAAACCGTTTCCCTCCGAAAAGCGTTTTCTTTCAGGAGGACATATCCCCAGGTTGCAGGGAACATCTTTCCAAGCGCCGCAAGTGCCTTCGGAAGCAGCTCCGACGGAAACATGATTCCGGATAGTAGGATGGACGGCAGAAAAACCAGAATCGAGAATACCGGCGTTTTGGCCTGATCCTTTATCGCCAAGCCGATAACGCTTGCAACGCCTAGCGATACCGCAATCAAAACGGCAACGCCGGCAAAATGGGCGGCCGGAGCGCCCGGCATCTGGGCGCTAAAAATAAGCGGTGCTGCAAAAAAGAGAAGGACGCTCATCGCAAACAGATGAATAAATGCGGATAGATTTGTCAAAACGACGCCGAGTGACATGGGGATCCCATTTGCAATGTAAACCCTTTTGATATTTCCGCCATAGATTTCAACAAGCGAGGGCGGCAAGCCAATGAGCGATCCCATCGTAACGCCAAACACCGTCATGGATTGGACCAGCGAATCTTGCGCCTGTGGCATGACCGACGCAAAGATTCCACCCATCATTAGGAAAAACAAAAGCGGCACGATGTAGCAAGGGATGAGCAGTGTTTTGCTGCGAATATCCAATTTCCACTGTAAAAACAGGCCATATAAGAAAGCGCCCACGTTTCACTCCCCCTTTGCAATTTGCATAAAATGCTGCTCCAAGGTGCCGCGATCCACTCGGATATCATGGATGGTTATTCCGCTTTCTTGGTACTGCGTCAACAATGCAAGCAGCGTCTTTTCTATGCAGTCCGACTCATACTGATCCGTTCCCCGTTCTGTTTGAATGATAATGTTGTAGTGCTTGCCAACCTTCTCATGGAGCTGGGTAACGGAACCGATAAACGCAATCTTTCCCTGTGTCAAAATAGCGATCCGGTCGCACAGTTCTTCTACTTCCGCCATATCATGGCTCGCTAGCAGAACCGTCTTTCCCTGCGCTTTTAACCGTCTAATTTGCCGGTGGAGCGCAATCCTGCCCTCCACATCGAGACCGGCAGTCGGTTCGTCGAGAAAAAGAATGTCGGGATTACGCGTCAGCGCAAGCGCCAAAT
Source organism: Candidatus Aphodomonas merdavium (assembly GCA_018715585.1). Taxonomy (GTDB): domain Bacteria; phylum Bacillota; class Clostridia; order Christensenellales; family Aristaeellaceae; genus Aphodomonas; species Aphodomonas merdavium. The sequence continues at coordinate 802 of DVLH01000293.1, read as the reverse complement.
GCAGCCGCCTCTTCTGCCCTGTCGATAGCTGACGGTACTGCTTTTTGGCAATTTCATCAATACCAAGCGTGCCGAGCATTTCTCTGTCCGGCGCAATGCGGTTCCATTTGGCAAACAACCGCACAGCTTCTATTGCTTTGAGATGTTCAGGCAGTGATGCGGATTGCAGTTGGATGCCTGTTTTTCCGTTCAACTCGATGGTGCCACCGTCGTATTTGCGCAAGCCTTCCATGCATTCAAGCGCCGTTGTTTTCCCCGCTCCGTTCACGCCAAGCAGCGCAAAAATTTCGCCCTTGTTTACAGAAAAATCTAGCCCTTTGAGCACGGCCAGATTCCCATAGCGTTTTTGCAAGCCTTTCACCACAACAGCGCCCGTCATTTTTCCCCTCCATCGAATGGGTTGATTCCTTGTGCCGAAAAATAAGCGTCCAGTGCAGGCTCGATAAACCGAGTGGCGCATGCCAGCCCTTCTGCCCATTTTTCGTCCAGCCCCTTGCGTTTTCCAAGCTCGACAAGCTTTTCCAGCATGCCTTTTTCCCCGCCCGTAAAGGCGGTAATCATTTCCCAATATGCCTGCGCAAACCGCTGCCCTTCTTCGCCGTCGGGGCGGACGCCCGCATTCTCAAGCCGTATCGCCTCGTTTTGCAGCTGCAAAAAGCGGTTCATAGATACGGAACCGCTCTGCTTGTCAAAGCGGTCGCGGATACAGTCAAGCGTCTGGTCGTCAAAATGCTTGATTAACCAGTAAAAATCGTTCTTCATTTGCAAATTGACGATGATGTCGGCGTATTTCTTAAAGTCA
>DVLH01000292.1 GCA_018715585.1 Candidatus Aphodomonas merdavium | reverse complement strand
CCGCCGCCCGCGCAAAGGTCATGCTGTCGCCCGACTCATTCTGTCCCAGCAGGGTACCGTCCGCCTGCAGGGTATATGGAAGAGAACCGTTGCCGTCATCGATCAGGATTTGTCCGTCCGATTCCACCCATGTGCAAGGATAGTTTTCGCCGTTGACCGTCTGTACGCCCGTTCCGCCCGCCTCCAGGCGCATGGTCATGGACATGCCCAGCTGCGCCAGGTCCTCGTATGCAGTGCCGCCGAGCACAGCGGAGACCAATTCCCAATCGCCCTCCACCGTCGCGCCCTGCGCGATTGCCGGCGCGGCAAAGAGCAGCAACGCCATGAAAATCCCCAACATCCGTTTCACAAGCAGTCCTCCTTTTATTTTTGTTAAACGGTCCCCTCTACCGTTCACAATCGTTTGGCGCGCAGCGGTAGAGCGCGCATGGCATATTTAGCGCCGGGAACGAAAACCGCCGAAGCTTAATTGGGCGTCAGCTGCGTCCAGCCGTCGGGAGCGCTGCCGACCGAGCCGAAATAGAACTCATCGCCGTTTTGGAAGACCGCATCGTACGACGTGCTCGCCTTGATGGTGTTGCCATCCACCGTGGTGTATTCCTGCTGATCGTAGATGTAATCGCTCCAATCGTTCGCCCAATCGTCGGAGGTATAATAAGAAGTGGAAGATTCGTAATCGTTCATGTAGGTCTGCGCCTGCGACTCCGTCATGGCGGCGATCTGGTTTGTCTGCTGGAGCATGATCTTATTGCGGATGTCGCGGCCATACGCCTGCTTCATATAGGTGAATTCGTCGTTCTGCATGAGGTTATCGAGGATCATGTTCGCGTCGTCCTTGTACTGATCCAGCGTCGCTTCGTCCGGCGCGATAAAGAACGTGCACATCGGCACGGTCCAGGGCCGGTCTGTGTTCGTCACGTATCCGTTATTGGTGGTGTATTCGATACAGATGCACAGGCACTGCGCATCCGCCACGTAGCTGTTCCCATCGGCCGCCGTAAAGCGGTAGCGGCGGAAAGAGGCCGTGCCCTCATAGTTGCCCGCCCACACCGAATAGCCATACGGCCCGGCAAGGGATTGAATCCCGCTGACCATGCTGTCCAGATAGGCCTTTGCGGTCTGTTGCAGCAACGATTGAATCGAGCTGTCCACCGGCGTTTCCTGAATGACCACGCCCCCCGTTCCCAAAACGCCGTTGAAATACGCGTCCAGGAATTGGCCCGCGTTTTTATAGCCGAGGTAGGTAATATAGGTTTGCATGTCGACGCCCTCGTAGAGTGGCATCAGGCCCAGGCTGTCCGGAGACTCCAGATAGTCCTGCGCGGTCTGGACGATGATTTGCGCCTGCCCGTCCGGGCTGGTAAAGAAGGCGGTGGCCAAGCAGGGGTTTGTGGTGCTTACAAAGCCCCAGTTGGTTTGCAGCTGCGCCGTCCAGCCGCTGGGAAGCATGGTATTCAGGACGGCCACGCCGGTGGAGGGATCCGTCAGCGTGACGTGCGAGCAATAGGCGCCGGATGAACCGGTTCCGTTTCCCGCTTGCGAAGGCTGCAGCCGCTGCGCCAGATCCGACGGGTTGATGGCGTATGCGCAGGTCTGCGGCAGGCAGCCGGTCCCGATCACGGCCAGCAATGCACAGAGAATCACAATCCGAAATCTAAGCGTCATCTTTCTGCCTCCTTATGAAATGGGTTCAATTCCCTTCCCCGCGTCATTCTGTCTGTGCCGTCATCATTGGCCCTCGCTCATGTTTCCGCGCGTTCGTCCACGAGAAACACCATGTTCTCAAGCGCCGCGCATAGCCTGGGATGGCGGATGACGAAATGAATTGCGGGCGCTTAGCATTTGGAGATACCTACCAATTTTCCTTTGCGAATGAAGATTTGCAGGTTATGAAATGCGCTGCGCCTGACTTCCCGGGCAGTGTAGCGGGGATTGGCCGCTGCAAACGCGCGCGTCAGGCGCAAATGCTCCTGGTAGTCGGCATCATCGTAGCGAAGCGCCACATTGCAAAACAATCCCGACAGGGCAAGCGAAGGCGGTTCGGCCTTGAACGCCGCTGGCGAGAGCACTGGAAATTCCTCCTCATATGCGCCGTTTTGCAGCAGCGACGCAACGAACTTGCGGCTCCGCGCGAACGCGCGGCGTATGTTTTCCCGCTCGGACGCGGAAACGCCGTTTTTCTCCAGAATGCTTGCGAGGCATTCGTCCGACAGCGTATGCGGCGGGAGCGCGGTCAGCACCGCGCGGTATTCGCCCGGCTCATGTGTGTCTGCGAACAGGAACGAGCTGTATGCGCTTTCGGATGCGTCGCGGTAGATGTCCATCAGCGGCTGCGCCGCCTGCAAGATGGCATTCGCCCGCCTTCTGTAATAGGGCAGGTCGCTTTTCGCCTGGGAGAACAGATAGCGCCCATGTGCAAAATCCCCGGCGATACACTCGCCCTCCACCGCCGCCGCACCGGAACAGAACAGCAGATGGCCATATACGCCGTTGTGCCGACCGCGCAGATACCACGGGGAGATCTGGCCTGTCATGTACAGGGGAATCCAGCTTTCCAGCCCCAGCATCATCTCCGCATAGGGGCGGTTCAGGTCGTGAACCATATCCAAATGCAGGCCTTTTTTTAATATGGCTGCCAGCCCCAGCATCCACTTTTTGGAAAACTCCATATCCCGCGCCAGCTCTTCCATGGGCATATCGCTGCACAAGAACACGGGCTCCCGGGAGCGGGAAATCGCGGTGCTCTTGAGAAAGTCCAAAAGCGCCTGGCGGAAATTCTCCAATCCGTAATGCATCTTAAAAGACGGTAGCTGAAACGGCACAGTGGGGACTTTCAGCTGGTCGAAGCGGATTGCGCGTATGTAGTCGTTTAGATCGAACTCATCCAGCTTTTCCAGAAAAGAGAACGTGAAGTCGGGCTGGCCCGCTTTGCCGTTGAGCAACCACCTTGCCAAAGCGGCGGAACACAAGGCGTCATCCGCCAGATCCTCCGGCGCTTGGCCCAGCAGCCGGGCCAAGTCGGCGCGTTCGGTCGCGCTCCTGCAACGACGCGCCGTGTAATTGCCCACTGCACGGGCAAACGCGGCAGGGTTTGCCGGGGTTCGCTGTCCCATGCGGATGCGCGATAGATACGAGGGGTCAAAGCTCAGCGCCCGCGCCATCTCGCCCGGCCGAAGGTGCAGCACGTTGACGAGCAGGTCAAAGTTTGCCGCCAGCCGGGCTTGACCGTATTCTTCATACCCCAGCGCTTTACGGAATTCCCTCAGCACGCTATCCTGCGACAGCGCGGGATCTCCTTTTTGCTCCGCTAGCGACGCAATCCCCTTTGCAAGGCGTACCAAAGACTCGCTATCAGGAGCGGGTGTCCGCTCTGCGCTACGATAGCGGCTGATAACAGCAGACGAAAGCTCGGAAGCTTCCGCCAGTTCCAGGGCGGTTACATTCAGCCGCCGCAGGTATTCGTTGAGCATCTCATGGAATTGCATAGCGCTTCCCTTCTTTTCGCCCGCTGCAGGTTGAATTCTTAATGGATGGTTGTTTTTATTATACCATCCGCTTGCAGAGCGCGGTAAATAATTGACAATTTGTCATTGACATTTCGGTAAAACACATAGCAAGCAGGTTCAGCAAAGTGGCCGTGCTTTCGCAAGGGGGATGGCGGTTTTGAAAAAACACAAATTCATAGCAAATCTAAGCGAACTTTCACCGCCGGAAAAACGCGCTTTACCATGAGGAAGTTTGTTGCAGTTTTCCGCCCGCTTGCGTCGTGGCTTTCGCCGGCTTTTCTGCACGGATGCTAAGCGCTGGCGCCGTGGCAGCTTGATGGTCTTTGCGAGATAGTTTAGCGGGAAAGAAAATAAGGAGCATAGCTGGTGGAAAAAGGGACTTTGCGCTCTTGCCGTCCCCTTTGCCTTCGATTGCCCGCAAGAATTTTCCTCTTCCTTGCTGGGCGTCAGCATGGAACTGGGCAAACCGTTTGGCCACGGTTGGATGATTCTCCGTTCCTATCCATACTGACTGCTTATCATTCGCTTTTTCGTTCCCATCAAGCCTTTGTCCGGCGGCAGTTGGGAAAAAGCGCCTTTGGTGGCAAACCGTTTTCAAAGCGATTGTCTGTCCTGATACCGGCTGCGTCTACAACCAGCGCGGCGGGGCAACAAGAAGTCCCAGAAGATGAAACGCCGGGAGCCTGCCGTCCGGGACGTTTTGTGCCGGTTAGCTTCGTCCAACCTTACAAACCAATTTGCAAGCCCCGGACGCCTCCCCTTCTTTCCCGAGGTATGCCGGTCGGCAAACGCCGCGCAAAACCGGCATGGGTTCCATGGACGGTTCAAGCGTCAACCGGCGGCGGCTTGCTTAAATCCGGGAGAGCCTTGCTAACCCAAAAGACATTGGTTTCCCTTTGGAAGGCACTGCCCGCCCCGGCTCTTTGTCAAAAACAGAGGCAAAACAATACCGGTCAAATTTAAATCCAACGGGGGGGATTGGCAGCAAATCCGTTGGCTTGAAAAAGCGCATGGGCCCTCTCCCCACGCGCCTATCCGCAAGGGCTGTGAATTCATTAAAAAACGGCCAACATTCAACTCCGCCAATAGGCTGAGTGAATCCGCATTTGCTGCGGAAGATCGAAAAAAACTGTCTCCTGCAACCATGAGCCTTCCCGAGCTTGCGGCGTTTATGGCGCATCAAACGGCGTTCGGAGTAAAACCATCCTTTGTGGAACGGGGTTTGTAGCGCTGCCCGGAGCAAATCGCAACCATAGGCTGGAAAGCCGAACTGCTTTCGCAAACAAGCTGTAGTTCCAGAAACAGCCGGAAAGGTCTCCAGGGCCGAATCCCCGCGGCGCTGCGCGCCATGGTAAAGATAGCGCACCCAAAGGCTTCTCGCTGCCTATTGCAGTCAGCAGAGGCTCCCCCAAATCAAGCCCAACGCTTGCGCGCTTGACACGGCATATTTTGAAAAGGGCACGGGGTTACGGCATAAAAAAGCCTTTCCGGCATTCCCGTCCATAAACAGCACGCATGCCGCCGTTTAGGGGCGGGAAAATCCATCGATAATTCCGTTGACAGACGGGTCCGGCTTCATGGGGAAATATACTTAGGCATGGGCACAATCACAGACTGTTCCTGGTACAGATGACAGGCCGGATATCCTGCGCGTCGCTTTGCCTCCCGCGCCTTAGAACGGCGCGGAACATTGTTTCACCCTTTTCCGCACATCTTTCGCATTGCAGCTGTCAGGCACTATTAAAGCGTATAGAAAAAGGCCCCTGCCAACGGCAAATCACGTTGGCAGGGGCCCAAAGTGTGGCCAGGATCACTTCTTGTGGAACACAATCGCCCGGTCGTAAATGATCTCGTAGTAAGACGGCCCTACGCCAGACTGGT
>DVLH01000291.1 GCA_018715585.1 Candidatus Aphodomonas merdavium | reverse complement strand
TCCCACCCTTTTCAAGAATTGCCGCAGAAACTTCCGTCATTCCCCACTTTCCCCCCTTGCGCACTGCCTTTCCCCGCCAACGCGCGCTCATAAAAGAAAATATACTGCTGCATCACGCCCGCAAATCCCGCATATCGCTGGGAGGGGAATCCCTGCGGATAGCGCTTTTTAAGTGCACGGTGCACCCACACATCCACAGGGAACGCATCCATCCTATGATAGCCAAAGAGCATCACACACTGTGCCACCTTTGGTCCGATTCCTGTAAGGCGCAGCAAAGCTTCGCGCAACGCCGCATCGGGGAGCTCTGCCAGTGCCGCTGGATCCAGGGCTCCATCTGCAACCGCTGTTGCCAGGGCCGCCACGTACGGTGCACGATATCCCAAGCCGCATGCGCGCAGCCCGTCTTCCCCCGCTGTTGCCAGTGCCTGCGCCGCCGGAAAGCTAAAAAAAGCGCCCAACGCGTCGGTGCAGCGTTCACCAAAGCGCTCGCATAGCCGGGAAACGCTGCCGCGAATGCGCGCGATGTTGTTGTTTTGCGAAATGACAAACGTCACAAGCGTTTCCCATGGCTCCTGGCGCAAGATGCGCAGCCCCCGGCCATAATGGAAAGCGCTTTGCAAAAACAGGTCTTCGGACGGGATTTGGGCGCCAAAGCGCGCATAGTCCGTATCCAGATCGAAATACGGCCTCCATACCGCCTCAAATACGTCCTGTTCGCAGCCAAAGCGGAACACGCCGCCGCCCGCATCCTCCAGGCGCAGGCGGCGGCCCAATGCTACCACGTCAAACGCTGCGTCCCCGGCCGGCTCCATGCGAAAGCATTGGCCGCTGCGGGCAATTGCACCGGGATCAAACCCCGTCAGCCGCGCTTCAACCATCGCCACGCCGGGCATTTGCCTGCATACCCTGCCGTATTGCCTCGCGCTCGGCGCACAGCTCCTGATGTAGGCGTAGGCCGGTGAACTGTGCGTTCACCTCTGTTAGCACAGCCTTCAGGCTGACAGGCGCAAGATGGTACGTATAAAAGCTGTGCAAAAACGCATTGAGCATTTGCCCGCTAAAACCGGCCATGACGATCATCTCATCGCTGAAATCGTCTTCCTGCGTGTCTTCGCCCTGCGGCGCGCTCTGGCCGCAAAGCGAACCGACCGTGCAGCCAAATTCATTCTTTTCCACAGCACGCAAGCGGATTTTTAACCGCGCACACAGCACCCGCACTGCCGCCAAGCGTGCAGGGGAGAAATTATACGCCAAAACGAGCGGCATTGTGCTCCTCCTTCCTCCCGCGCTTTTGCGCAGCAAGGTCGCTGAACTCCTTTTTCGTACCCTTTACAGATTTTTCATAACCTCTTCGATGCTCTTTCCGCTTTTACGGATGGCCTCCAGCAATGCCTGCATTTGCGCTTTTTCCGTTGCCTTGCTTTCGCGCAGGGCAGGTTTGCTCTTTTGTTTTTCGATGCGCGCGCGCTTTTTAAGCACCTTTTCAAGCTGCTCCTCGCTTCTCAGCAGCGCGTTCTGGCGTTGGGAGAGTTTGGCGCGCGTTTTTTCAATCAGGATACGGCGCTCCTCGTTGAGCTTTGTTAGCCGGTCGATCTCGGCGTTCGCCATCGCTAAACGCTCATCAAGGTCCGTCGTGCGGGGTTTGCGTTGGTGCGCCGTTTCCACAACAACTTCGGTCGGCTGGTTTCTTTTCTTTGTACGCGGCATTTGCTAATTCTCCTTCCATTTGTATTCCCTTTGGCAATCCTTGGACAAAAAAGCAATTTTATTTTTTATAATAAGTATATCACGTTTATATAATAAAGCAAAGACCAGCGCCAAAATATCCGTTTTGCCTTTTCGCCTCTGTTGCGCTACTTTTCTTCCCTGCGTGCAAGAAGGCTTACTGCAATGCGTTTTGCCTTTTGCGGGCGTCCCATCAGCGCATAGCATTTTTCCCACACGCGCGCCTCGTTTAGCGGCAAGCGCAGCCCACGCCAGGCCACAAACGAAATTTCGTCCAGGCGCAGCGGAAACATCCACCGCCGTTCCCCGACGCAGATGGTAAAATCAACAATGCAGTCAAACGATAGGCCTTTCACACTATAACGGAAAAAATCACCGGAACGGTAGCGCGGGCCGGATTGCGCGGGCAGGGACGTGCCCATGGCATTCAGCACACTGCGAGCCGCGCGCACGCTTTGGCGCGCAATCATCAGGTCAACATCGGCGAATTCGTCCGTAATCCTGTAAAAATACTGCATCAGCGAACCGCCGACCGCCCAAGTCGCGCCGCTTTCGATCAGCCTCTTTGCCACTTCATAAAAAATATCCAGCTTTTCTTGTCTGTCCATGGTTTTCCCTCCATCACAGCAGCATCTGCCGCGGCGCGGCGCACCCAGGCCTTGGAAACAGCGCTGCAAGCGCATCCATCGCCTCCGGCGGCGCGCTGAAGGCAAGCCCGCATCCCGCCGAGATTTGCTCCGGCAGCGGGATCAAACGCCCCGGCACGCCTTTAGCGGCGCAAAGCGCTTCAAACGCCATTGCCGCCGTCGTCGTCTCGAATGTGACAAGCACCCGCATCTGCTCAGGCCGCATCGCCTTGCCCTCCCGCTAGCTCGCCAAGCGCCACCACGGCCGTGTCCACCTGTTGCGGCGTATTAAAAGGAGAGAGGCTAAAGCGCACCACGCCGCGCGCCGCCGTCCCCAGCGCCTCGTGCGCGAGCGGCGCGCAGTGGGCGCCCGCACGCACGCAGATGTTCCATTTTTCCCAGAGTTTATCCGCAACGGCAGCCGATGACATCCCTTTTACGTTGAGCGCCACGATTGCCGCGCGGGGGGAAGCGTCCACATCGCCGTATACCTCCACGCCCTCAAGCGCGCGCACGCCGGCAAGCAGCCGCTCGCAAAGCGCCGTCTCGCGCGCATGCAGCGCCTGCACGCCCTGCTCCTGCAAATAGGCCAGCGCCGCGGCAAATCCCGCCAGCGCATGGGCGTTGGCCGTGCCTGCCTCCAGCGCTTCCGGCAGGCAGGCGGGATGCCCGTGCGAAAAGCTCTGCACGCCGCTGCCGCCCACCTTCAGCGGTCGCGGCAGTACGCCCTCGCGCAGGCAGAGCCCGCCAACGCCCTGCGGGCCGAGCAACCCCTTATGCCCGCTGAAGCAGAGCACATCGATGTGATCTTTAGCCATATCAATCGGCAGCGCGCCCGCCGTCTGCGCCGCATCCACGACAAAAAGCGCGCCCCGCTCCCTGCACAGCGCGCCAAGGGCGCGGATCTGCTGCACGTTGCCGCACAGGTTGGACGCATGGCCAACGACGACCAGCCGCGTCCCCGGCACGACGGCCCGCTCAAACGCCTCCGGCGCTACACGGCCTTTTCTGTCCGCCGGCAGCACATTCAGGCGAACCCCCTGTTTTTGCAGGCGGTAAAGCGGGCGCAGCACGCTATTGTGTTCCATGGCCGTCGTCACCGCCGTCTCTCCCGGCGCTAGCAGCCCGCCAATGGCAATGTTGAGCGCTTCCGTCGCGTTTGAAGTGAACACTACATGCCCGGGATCCGCCACGCCAAAAAGCGACGCCGTCAACGTCCGCGCCCGATAAATCGCGCGCGCCGCCTCCAGCGCCGGCCCATGCGCGCCGCGCCCTGCGTTGCCCATGCGCTCTATCGCCTCCGCAACGGCCTCCCGAACGCAGGGAGGCCGGTAGAACGACGTGGCGGCGCTGTCAAAATAGATCATGGCCGGATCACCTTGGCCGCGCCCACAAGCTTTTCGGCGATGGCATACATATTCGTCACCCCGCCGACGGCAAGCTTTTGCTTGATGCCGTAGTGATCCAGGCACGTACCGCAGGTAAGGATTTCCACCCCCTGGCTTTCCAGCAGGCGCAGATCCTCCAGCGAAGCGGAGCCTTCCGTCGTCAAAAACGCCCCGCCGTTGTAAAACAGCACCGTGTCCGGCAGGCGGTCCAGCCCGGCCAGCGCGTAGAGAAATCCCTTCATCAGCACGGCGCCCAGCGCGTCGTCCCCCGTGCCCATCGTGCGGGATGCGACCGCCACCACCGTAGCGCCTCCGCAGGCGGCGGCAGGGGGCGTTTGCAGCGCTTCCGCCCGTTCGCCGGCAACGATGCGCACCACAAACGCGCCCGAAGCATCCCGCTCGCTTTGATATTCAAGCCCGTTGTGCGCAGCCATCTTGCACAGGTTTTGGGAGGCAATTTCATTATCCACCGTCACCTGCACCGTATCGCCCGGCGACGCATTGCCCAGCGCCTCCTTTGCGCGCACGACGGGAATCGGGCACTGCATCCCCCTGGCATCCACTTTGATCATCTTATCTCCCCCTTTACGCGGATCGCTTTTTCTCCTTTACTAACAACCGTACCAATGCGGCCGCACGGCAGCCCCAGCGCGCGCAGCGCGCGCAATGCCTGCGGCGCGTCGGCCGGTGCGACAGCGCTGAGCAGCCCGCCGGATGTCTGCGGGTCAAAGAGCAGCTCTTCCGTAGCGAACGACGAACCCTCAAACGATACGCCCGCGCCAAAGCTGTTGCGGTTGCGCTGTCCTGCGGCCGTGCCCAGGCAGGCGTCGGCATAGGCGGCGCAGCCCGGAATGCGCGGGATGGCCTCCGCCTCCAGCACGGCGCTGAAGCGGCCGTCCAGCATTTCCGTCAAATGACCCAGCAGCGAAAAGCCCGTCACATCCGTCACCGCATGCGTTTGAAACCCGTGCAAAACCTCGGCCGCATAGCGGTTCAGCGTGGCCATTGAGCGGTGTGCCATCGCAAGCGCCTGCTGCGAGGCTTGTCCTGCGCGCGCCGCCGCGCACACGATCCCCACGCCGATGGGCTTGGACAGCAGCAGCGCGTCACCCTCCTGGCAGGCGTTGTTGCGCCAAATCTCCTCCGGATGCACGATGCCCGTGACGGACAGGCCGTATTTTACGCCGTCGTCCAGGATGGAATGGCCTCCTGCAAGCGACGCGCCTGCCTCGCGCACCTTCTCCGCCCCTCCTTGCAAAATGCTGCCCAGGAGGTTCATGTCAAGCGCCTCGGGAAAGCAGACGATGTTCAGCGCCGTTACGGGCTTCCCGCCCATCGCCCAAACGTCGCTGAGCGCGTTTGCCGCGGCGATTTGGCCGTAAAGGTATGGGTCCTCCACCACGGGCGGAAAAAAATCCAGCGTATGCACGATGGCAATCCCATCCGCAGCACGGTACACCGCCGCGTCGTCGCTCGCCTCAAAGCCTACAAGCAGGCGCGGATCCTGCGGCCTGGGAAGTTTCTCCAGAATCCGCCTGAGGGCGCCCGCCCCGAGCTTTGCCGTACATCCGCCGCTTTTACAAAAAACCGTCTCCTTTAAGTCTGCCATCGCTTTCCCCTCCCAACAAATGCAGCACAGCCTCCAGCACGCCCCCGCCTACGGCCAGCGCCTTATCCGAAACGAGCGAAAACGATGCCGCGGCCCCGCGCGGATCCACATCGCCGCATTTCATCCCCGCCGTCACGGGCGTCCCATCCGGCAGCATGCCGCGCAGCATGCCGGAAATGGCCGCGCGGAGGGGCTCACCCGCCACTTCGGCCACCGCCTCTCCCGCTTCCACCAGCTCGCCAATCTCCCGCCGGGCGCGCAGTGTTCCCGCCGCGGGCGCGCGCAGCACGCGCTCGAGCGTATACCCGTTGATAACGCCAGGAACGCCGTCGTTCGGCTTTGCGCTCCCGTGATAATACACGCGGCCCAGGCAATGGCCGCGTGCCGTCTCCACGACGGCGTCGCAGTCCTCCCCGGCCGTGAAGCCCGGCCCTACGGCGATCACCGCGGGCGCATCGCCGCGGCGCGTGCCCGTGTTCCGCTTTGCCAGGATGGCGTCCACCAGCGCGTCGGGCTTTAGTGCGCGCACGCAGAGCGCCTCCGGGTCCGCCAAGACGGGCAGCATGCCGCGCAAAAGGCATTTTTTCGCCTGGAAAGCGTCGCATGCGCGCACGGCGCGGATGCCTTCCACCTCCGCCTCGCCCAAGCGCACGGCCTCCGAAAAGCAAACCGTGCGGCGGATGGCCGTCGGCTGGGGCAATTCGGTCATCACCACGGCAAAGCGCGCGCGCACAAGCCGCAGCGCAATCCCGGACGCAATGTCCCCGGCCCCCTTGATCACGACAAGCATTGAAACCTTCCTTCCCGCAGCGAACCGGCGAACACCGGCGCGGCCACAAGGCCCGCCAGCTCCCGCGCCTGTTCCGCCGCTTCAAGCGTTTCCACCTGGTTGACAAAAAGCGCATCATAGCGTGGCATCGCGGCGACCACGCGGGCAGCGCGGCGCGGCGTAACAATATCCTCCGGCGAGCAGCCGCACAGCGCCGCATAGCGCTGCGGCCGGTGCGCCGCCTCCGCAATAGGCCGGCCAAACCCCGACGCGCCCAGCAAAAGGATGCGCCAGGCCGCCTCCCGTGGAATGGCAGGTTCAAACGGCGCATGCGCTTTCAGCGGCAGGCCGCGCGCTCCGTCCGCCTCCACGAGCACGTAATCCGCCAAAGCGCACAAGTGCGAAAATGCGATGGGCGGCGCGCAAAGCTTGCCGCTTTCCGCCGCCGCTTGCGCCGCGCATACCGCCCCCTGCGCCGGGAGAATGCGCATGATCTCCGCTTCCTCCTGCGCGCAGGCAATGCCGGGCGGCGGGTAAATGTGCGTGGAGGTGGAGACGATGACCGTTCCCGTGCGCCGCAGCAGCGCGCAAAGTGCCAGCATCAGCGACGTCTTTCCGCCGCTGCCAAAGATGGCCGTCAACCCCCTGGGCGGGCAAAGCGCATCCGGAAACGCCGTTTTCCATGCCATCGCCCATCTACCTCACACGCGGAGGGCGCCGAGCACTTCGCCCACTTTTTCGTGGAGCACAAGGGTGGCGCGCGCGTCGGCCGGCGTGGCGTCGCGGTTGATGAGCACGATCTCGCGGCCATGGAAATAATCGATAAACCCGGCGGCCGGATAGACCGTCAGGCTCGTACCGGCGATAATGAGCACATCCGCCTGCGAAATCACGCGCAGCGCGCCGTTGACGACGGGTCCGGGCAGGTTTTCGCCGTAGAGCACCACGTCCGGCTTGACGCACCCGCCGCACTCCGTACAGCGCGGAATGCCTTCGCTGTTTTTGATGAACGCCGCATCGTACTCCTTGCCGCAGGCTACGCAGTAGTTGCGGTGCACGCTGCCGTGGATTTCAAACACGAGCTTATTGCCCGCCATGCGGTGCAGCCCGTCGATATTTTGCGTGACGATGCCCGTCAGCTTGCCTGCGCGCTCAAGCTCGTAGAGTTTTTTATGGGCCGCGTTCGGTTTTGCGTCAAGAAAAAGCATCTTTTCGCGGTAAAATCGGAAAAACTCCAGCGTGTTCAGCGCAAAAAACGATGCGCTGATGATCGTCTCCGGCGGGTAGCGGTACTGCTGGTTATACAGCCCGTCGGCGCTGCGAAAGTCCGGGATGCCGCTTTCCGTGGACACTCCCGCGCCGCCAAAGAATACGATGCGCTTTGCGCCGTCGATAATTTCCTGTAGTGTTTTCATCTCCTGCACCTCTTTCCCGGCCCCATACCAAAAAAGGAGGCGTTTACCGCCTCCCTGTCTGGTTACTC
>DVLH01000290.1 GCA_018715585.1 Candidatus Aphodomonas merdavium | reverse complement strand
CAAAGGCGGCGATTCGCTCTTCAAACTCCTGTGCCGTCGGCGCGGAGGTCTGCACGGGCGCGCCCTTGCGCAGCTTATCGTAAAAATCCTTGGAGGAAATTTCACTTTCATCCAGTTCGTTGCGGTATTCTTTTCCATCCAACCGCACCGTCAGCGGCACATATTCTATCCCTTTCTCGCGTGCCAAATCAGCGGGCAAATCGCACGATGAATCCGTCAAAATTACAAAATCGTTCATCCTTCTCCACCGCCCTGCATGTAATAATTTGTATTAGATTATCACGTCCTCCCTATTGTGTCAAGGGCTGACAGCGGCTTAATAAAACTTTCTGCGCTGGCGCGCGCGGCGCTTTTTGCGCCGGACAACCGCGCGGACGAGCAGCGCAACGGCCGCGATCACCAGCAAAACCAGCGCCAGCGCCGCGTAGGTATACACGTTGGCGTTTTTAAACAGCTCAACCGGGTTCAGGCTGCGATAGACGCGCTTTGCGCCTGTCGGCTGCGCGTAATGCTCGGGAACATCCGCTGTCCCGTTGCCGTCCTCGTCGTCAAACGAGCGCAGATACGCCGCCAGCGCATACCACTCCTTCAGCTCGCTGCCGTCCTGCTGGTGTACGACATAGCCGTCAAACGTGCCGTCGTCCTCGATGGGGTTGCCATCCCTGTCGCGCAGGGTAATGCGGATGAGGCCTTTGGATAGCTCCGTCACGCTGCCGAGCATCTGGCAGGCGTATTGCCCCGTGACCGCATGGTACAGCGTATCGTCGTCGATCGGCTCCTCGCCGTCCTCCCGCACGATCGCGCTCAGCGCCACGCGGTTCATCAGCATCCGGTATTCGTTAATCTCCCAGCGGATTCCCGAGCCGAACATGCGCGCCGCGGGCATCAGCATCGAAATAGTTCCGTCGATTTCCAGCACCTTTTTCAGGTCCTCGCCCGTCAAATACACGCTCACCAGCGGATAACCGGCCGTACCGTCCGCCCCCATTCCCAGCGAAAGCACGTCAAATGCCTGGCTGACGGTGATTGGCCCCTGGGGGAACGTGTTGCGCACGACGCCTGTTGCAACCACCGCCACATCGACGGGGTCATACGGCTGGCCTTCAGCGTCAACGCCCGCATAGGTATCCATTGCATAACGGTACGCATCGGAAATGAGGCTGCCCAGCGCACGGTCTCCCTGGGGCTGGCTCGTATTGATGCTATCCAGCGCAAACGCCGACTCCGCCAATACCGTATTAAACCCTTCCATCCCCTCATAACTGCTTAGATATTCCTGCGCAACGATCTGCTCATAGTGCTCTATCAATGCGGTGATCTGTGCATCCGCAGCAACGGTGTCGTCCACCGCAAGCAGCTCATAGGAAACCAGTTCCACCTCTCCGTCCGCTCCGCGGCGCACCCGCAGCTCCCCGAGGTTTCTGCCATAATAGCCGGACGATACAATCAATGTGCCGTTGATGTTGAGCGGTTCTTCAAGCGTGGAGTGCGAATGCCCGCTGATAATTACGTCGATGCCGTCTACCGCCTCGGCAATCTGTGCATCTTCGGAGCTCTTGCCATCGGGGTCATTGTAGTCCGTCCCCGAATGCGAAAGGCAGATAACAAAATCAACGTCTTCATTCTGCTCAATCTCGCTTACGACGCGCTGCGCTGCCTCCACAGGGTCCTCCAACACCATGCCGGAAAGTGGGGCGTCCGTGTCCGCTTCTTCGCCGATAATGCCAAACACCGCAAATCGCACGCCTTCTTTTTCTATTACCGTATATTCCTTTACGCCCACGGCCGAAAACGCCTCCCAGCAGGCCGCGTCCTCTTCTGTATACGCCGTGGAACCCTCCGGATTTGGCAGATAGTTGGCGATGACGAGCTGTGGCAGCGCATCGCCCGAGGCGGCAGCAGATTGCAGCATCTGCGCCAACCCTGCTTTGCGGAAGTCATATTCATGGTTGCCAAACGTGGCGGCGTCGTACCCCATCGCCCCCAGGCTGCGCAGTTCCAGCCCTTCCTGCGCATAGACGGTATGGAACAGCGATCCCATGGAAAAATCCCCCGCATCCACGGTGATCACAGGTGTACCCGCATAGGCCTCGCGCTGCTGGCGCAATAGCGTATACAGCCGAGCAAACCCGCCATGGCTGGAACCATCCGCATCTTGAAACGGCAACAAATGGGCGTGCAAATCGTGCGTAAAGAGGATGGTGACGGTCTGCTCTTCCTGCGCGCAAGCTGCGGGGAAGGCGCAAACAAGCAGCGCAAATAAAAGAAAGAGCGCGCAAACGCGCTGAAAAAACCCTGATAGCATCAAGCGTTCCCCCTTTTGGCAAGCCATGGCTTTTCTTTATCTTACCACGCGTCCCACATGCAAGCAAGCATCGCCTTCGCATCTTGCTTTTTGCTTGCGGCCGCTGTATACTGCTGCGTATGAGCGCGCAACAAAAAACAAACGTTATGCGGTTGCTGGATGCAGCGGGCATCGCCTACGAAGCAAAAAGCTACCCCGTCGACTTATCCGACCTTTCCGCCGTGCATGCGGCGCAGATGCTCGGCATTGATGTGGACCGTCTCTTTAAGACGCTCGTCTTGCAGGGGGAAAAGGTCAAGTATTTTGTCTGCTGTATTCCCGGTGCGCTGGAGGTGGACCTAAAAAAAGCCGCCCGCGCTGCCGGAGACAAGCGGGCGGAGATGCTTCCGATGAAGGAGCTGCCGGCGGTGGCGGGTTATGTGCGGGGCGCCTGTTCCCCCATCGGCATGAAAAAGAATTATCCTTTATTCATCGACGAAACCTGTGCCTGTTACGACCGCATCGCCATCAGCGCCGGCGTGCGTGGCACAATGCTCCTGGTTGACCCCGCGGCACTTGTCGCCTACACGGGCGCCGTAACGGCGGATCTGATCCGCCTCTAACCCCCGGCGCACACACCCAGACCGAAGGAGAAATACAATGAAGCGATTTTTAACCGTCCTGCTCTCTCTTACGTTCGTGTTAACGGTGGCCTGCGGCTGCTCCGCCCAAAGCGCCTCGTACGAAAAATACACCCGTTACATCTTCGACTATTTTGACACGGTGACGCAGATCATCGGGTATGCCAAAGATTCGCAGACGTTTGACCGCGTGACGGACGCCGCGCGCGACGAGCTGGAGCGCCTCCATCGCGCCTTTGACGCATATGAACTCTATGACGGCGTTGGCAACGTCTGCTACGTCAACCAAAACGCCGCCGCCGGCCCCGTCCGCGCCGAACCGGAGCTGATCGATCTGCTGCTCTTTTGCAAGGAACAGCAGGCGCTCTTCCCCGGCAAGGTGAACGTAGCCATGGGCGCCGTGCTCTCCATTTGGCACGACTACCGCGAGGAAGGCGTGGCGCTGCCCGACATGGACGAGCTGCAGGCGGCGGCAGCGCACTGCGACATTGACGACGTCATCATCGACGAGGAAGCGGGCACCGTCTATTTTGCCGACCCGGAACTGACGCTGGACGTCGGGGCCGTCGCCAAGGGATTTGCTGTAGAGCGCGTGGCGCAGCTGATGCTCGCCTCCGACATGCCCTCTTTCCTCATCAGCGCCGGCGGCAACGTCCGCACGGGCGAAGCGCCGCTGGATGGCCGCCTCTATTGGGGCACGAGCATCCGCAACCCAGACAGCGACGAGACGGACACCCTCTCCGCCACCGAGGGCATTCTTGACGTCATGTATTTCACCAACGGTTCCGCCGTGACAAGCGGCGATTATCAGCGCTATTACATCGTTGACGGCGAACGCTACCATCACATCATCGACCCTCAAACGCTCATGCCCTCGGACCATGTGCGCAGCGTGACCGTCTACACGCGCGATTCGGGCATGGCCGATTTTCTTTCCACGACGCTGTTTTTGTCCTCCTATGAAGAAGGGCGCGCGCTGGCGGATTCGCTCGAAGGCGTGGAGGCCTATTGGGTGCTCCCGGACGGCTCCATCGAAATGACCGACGGCATGCGCTCCATCCTCTACTCCTGCGGTGCGAGCGCATCCGTGGAACACGAAACGTTATGAAGCGGCTCAAGGCTTTTTTCTCCTGCGCCGCCGTTTCGCTGGCGATGTATACGCGCCTCCCCATGCCGCACCTTCACTGGACAATCGAGCGCATGAAATATGCGCTTGGTTTTTTCCCGCTCGCGGGTGTGCTCTGCGGAGGGGCGCAGGCGCTTTTTTTGCTGCTGGTGCGCACAACGGGCGTTTTCGGCCCCTCGTTCCGGGCAGCCGTGCTGCTTGCACTTCCGATAGCCGTCAGCGGCGGCATCCACCTGGACGGATTTTGCGACGTATGCGATGCCGCTGCGTCGCATAAAAGCCG
Organism: Candidatus Aphodomonas merdavium; assembly: GCA_018715585.1. Lineage (GTDB taxonomy): Bacteria > Bacillota > Clostridia > Christensenellales > Aristaeellaceae > Aphodomonas > Aphodomonas merdavium. The sequence continues at coordinate 273 of DVLH01000290.1, read as the reverse complement.
CCAGGAACAGCTGGAAATTCTGAAAGATTCGCACTGCGGCGCGTTCGCCATCATCGGCTGCGGCGCATTTTTCATCCTTTCTTTTGCCGCCTGGCGCGACGTGGACGTGTTTTCCCCTGCGGCAATGGCGCTGTGCTTTGTGCCTGTGTTGTCCCGTTCCCTCAGCGGTCTGGCCGCCTGCTCGTTTGCAAACGCGCGTGGCAGCGGTCAGCTGGCTGCGTTCACAAGCGCAGCCGACCGGCGTGCCGTGCGTGCGATGCTGGCAGGCTGGCT
>DVLH01000289.1 GCA_018715585.1 Candidatus Aphodomonas merdavium | reverse complement strand
GAAATGTACGGCGCGTTCATCATGGACAACCTTGCCAAAGCGATGGGCGAGGAAGGCCTCTACACCACCATGGTCGCCGACCTGACGAACGGCTCCCACAACGAGTGGGCCGACGGCGGCGTCGCCCATGCCAAGGAAGCCTATCCGAACATGACGCTCCTGGAAGAAGAACCGCGCGTGGAATCCCACGACAACGGCGACACCGCCTACAACGTGGCCAAGGAGCTCTTCAAGAAATATCCGGATCTGAAGGGCATCATGGGCACCTCCTCCTTCGACGCGCCGGGCGTTGCCCGCGCCATTGAAGAGCTGGGCCTCACCGGCAAGGTGTTCACCGCCGGCACCGGCATGCCCGCCGACAACGCCGAACTGCTCAAGAGCGGCGCTGTGCAGTACCTGACGCTGTGGGATCCCGCGCTGGCCGGCCAGGCCATGATCGCCATGGCGCAGAAGATTCTCGCCGGCGAGACGATTGAAGCCCCCGTTGACCTGGGCATTGAAGGCTATACGGCGCTGCAGTTCAAGGAGGGTTCCGAGACCGTTCTGGAAGGCGAAGGCTGGATCGTCATCAACGCCGAGAACGTGGATTCGTTCGGGTTCTAATTTCGCATACCGCTGAGCGGGGGGCCGCAAGGCTCCCCGCGCGCCTTTGTGTCCGCCGCGGCGGGCAGGAAGCGGCTTTTACAGACTCAAGGGAGGGGATAGGCGATGTCCGAATACCTGCTCAAGGCGGTAGAGATTTCAAAATCGTTTGCCGGCGTCAAGGCGCTGACGAACGTTTCGCTTCAGATTAAACCGGGTGAAATCCACTGCCTTGCCGGCGAAAACGGATGCGGCAAATCGACGCTGATCAAAGTCATTTGCGGTGTATATCAGCCGGATTCCGGCTACATTGAATTTAACGGCAAAAAGTATTCCCGCGTAACGCCCTTGGAAGCGATTGCCATGGGCATTCAGGTCATCTATCAGGATTTTTCTGTTTTTCCCAATTTGACAGTGATGGAAAACCTGGCGTTCAATACGGAGCTGGCCGCCGGGAGGAAGTTCGTCAACAAGCGCCATATGCGCAAAATCGCCGAGGAAGCGCTTGCGAAGATCAATTTTTCCATTGAGCTGGACCGCCTGGTCGGTTCGCTGACGGTGGCGGAAAAACAGATGGTGGCAATCTGCCGGGCGCTGATGTTCGACGCCAAGCTGATCATCATGGATGAACCGACGACGGCGCTGACCAAAAAAGAAGTGCAGGCGCTGTTTGAAATCATCCTCAAGCTCAAGGCGCAGGGCATTTCCATCCTGTTTGTGAGCCACAAGCTCAACGAAGTTTTTGAAATCTCGGAGCGCTTTACGATCTTCCGTTCCGGCAGGCTGATCGTTTCCGGCAATACCGCGGACCTGGACGACCGCAAGTTCTCCTACTATATGACCGGGCGCGAGTTTGACGACGTGAAGTTCAAACCGAGCTTCCAGAGCGATAAAAACGTGCTGGAGGTGAAGAACCTGAGCGTGCCCGGCGCGTTTGAGAACGTCTCCTTTTCGCTCAAGCGCGGTGAGATCCTGGGCGTGACGGGCCTGCTGGACTCCGGGCGGACGGAGCTTGCGCTTTCACTCTTTGGATTGCGCAAGACATCCGGCGGCCAGATTCTCAAAGACGGAAAACCCATCACCATCGCCAGCCCGCGCGACGCGATTGCAAACGGCATCGGCTATGTGCCGGAGGACCGTCTCAGCGAAGGGTTATTCCTTCCGCAGCCGATTTCTGACAACATTGTCATTGCAGAAATTGACCATCTGACGAAAAAAGCGGGCGTGCTCGACCGCAAAAAGCGCCAGGCGGAGGTGGACAAATGGGTGAAGGAAATGGCCATCGCCACGCCCAACCCGGAAAACGCCTGCTCAACGCTTTCCGGAGGCAACCAGCAACGCATCGTGCTGGCCAAATGGCTTGCATGCAACCTGGACGTGCTGGTGCTCAACGGACCGACCGTGGGCGTCGATATCGGTTCCAAGCATGATATCCACGCGATTCTTCAGCGCTTGGCGGACCAGGGCATGGCCATCATCATCATTTCCGACGATATGCCCGAAGTGTTGCAGAACTGCTCTCGCCTGCTCGTCATGAAGGCCGGTAAAATCGTGGCGCAGCTCGACCCTGCCCAGGCCGATGAAGCCCTCGTACTGGCGCACATGATGTAAGGAGGGACGAAGATGAACACAAAAAAAGCAATCCGTAAGCTGACGGGGCGCAATGAGTTTTATATTTCGCTCGTCTTTCTCGCGCTGTGCCTGCTCATTGAAATCCGCTCCGGCCAGTTCTTTACCCCCAACAACATCGTCGATTTGCTCAGCGCGTTGGTTGTTCCGGGGATCTTTGCCATCAGCGAGTTTATGGTCATCGTTTCCGGCGGATTTGACGTCTCCTTTCCTGCGTTGGCGTCGCTGTCGTCCTATGCGACGACAAAATTGCTGCTGGATGCGGACTATACGGGCGGCGTCTGGCTTCCTATTCTCATTGCGCTTGGAATCGGGGCGCTGCTGGGCGCGTTCAACGGCGTGTTCATCGGCTATTTCGAGCTGCCGGCGATGATCGTCACCCTCGGCTCCGCCAGCGTGTTCAAAGGGTTCATGCAGGGCACGCTCAATTCCAAGCAGCTGGCCGTTATTCCCGAAGGAATGCGCGAGTTTGGCACGTCTGCGCTGTTTATTGCCAAGAACAACGAATCCGGCCTGACAAGCCGAATGCCAACGACATTTTTAGCGCTTGTAATCGTGCTGGTTTTTTCCTATATCCTCCTGAACCGCACGATGTTCGGCCGCGGCATCTATGCCATTGGCGGCAATCCCGTTTCCGCGCACCGTGCGGGGTTTAACGTAAAGCGCACCCGCTTTTTCATGTTTGTGTTCGTGGGGATGATTTCGGCGCTTGCGGGCCTGTGCCGCGTGTGCATGATGCAGCAGATGCATCCTACGAACATGCTGGGCATGGAGATGAACATTATCGCGGGCGTCGTGCTGGGCGGCACGGCGATTGTTGGCGGTTCGGGAACGCTCTTTGGCTGCATGCTGGGAACGGCGCTGATTGTCGTTGTGGAAAACTCGATGATTCTCATCGGGATTCCCACCGTTTGGAAAGACGTGTTCGTCGGTGCGCTGATCGTGCTTGGTACGGGCCTTTCTGCGATGCAGGTTACCCGTGCGCGCAAGGCCGGGCTTCGCAATCTGAAGAAGGAGGCGGTCAAATGAACGCGTTTACACAGTTTTACCGCAAAGATCGCCATATCGCCCGTCTGGTGATCATGATTGCCGCCTGGCTGATCTTCATGGCAATTACGAGGTTTGATAAGTTTTACACCATCGTCAACTTCCAAACGATGGCCGGCCAGTTCCCGGAGTTCGGCTTGATGTCGCTGGGTGCGATGATCTGCATGATCACCGGGGGAATCGACCTTTCCTCCGTCGGCATTGCCAACCTGGCGTCGATTTTGATGGCGATGTTCATGCGTTCGCAGATGAACGAAGAAGGCGTGATTGGCTGGTGGGTAATCCCGGCAGCGTTTGCCATGGCAGCGCTGCTCGGCGCAGCGGCGGGCACGCTCAACGGCACGCTCATTTCCAAGGTAAAAATCCCGCCGATCCTCGCTACGCTCGGCGTCAACCAGCTGCTCACGGGCGTTTCCATGGTGGTAACCAACGGCAATGCCGTCAGCAAGCTGCCCAAGGCGTATTCGGCTGCCATCAACAACAAGATCCTGGATGTCGTGCCGGGCAAGCGCGGCACAATGATGGGCTTAATCCCCGTGCAGCTGATTTTCTTTGCGGTTGCGGCGGTTTTCATCTGGTTTCTGCTCAACCGCACGGCCTACGGCAAAAAGCTCTACATGATGGGCACGAGCGAAAACGTGGCGCGCTTTTCCGGCGTAAAGGTGGACGCAATGCTCATCAAAACGTACTGCATTTCCGGCGTGCTGGCAGCGCTTGGCGGCATGATTATGCTGGCCAACTATAACTCCGCCCGCGCGGACTACGGCAGCGTTTATACGCTCCAATGCATCCTGATTATCGTCCTGGGCGGTGTCAGTCCCACAGGCGGGCGCGGAAAGATTTCCGGCGTGCTGCTGGCCATCGTGCTGCTGCGCCTGCTGGAGACGGGCATCAATCGTTTTCCGCAGATTTCCAGCTACTACATCACGCTCATCTGGGGCGCTGTGCTGTTGCTGGTGATGGTGCTCAATTACTTCGTGGAGCATCCGATCGTCCGCAGGAGTCATGCAGCAGCCAAATAGGCAGCGGGAAGATAGTAGGGGCGCTTGCGCGCCCCTTTTTTTGTTGCGCGGGCGCAGGGGTGTCAGCCATGCCTGCCGCAAAACGGCGAGGCAAAATAGCATATGATGCGTGCCCTTGCGTTGCGGGTTCCAGATGAAAAAGGCTGCGTGCACCGTTTGCAAAAAACAAGCAACCATCCCCAAATTGCGCGCATGGCGCAACGGCCGCAGCGACCGGCGGAGAGAGCGACGGGGGGGAAGGCGGCCGGAGGCAGAACAAAAAGACAGAACCGCGGCGGCGTGTTTCTGGCCGCGCCAGCGGCTTGCCAGCTCTAGGCCGGGAGAAAAACGGAGCAAAGCAGAAGGTAAATCGCATACGCGGCGAAAGCGTGAACGAGCTTTGCCGCAAATTGGAGGCAAATGTTTACGCCTGCGGCGCGCAGATAGGGCATGTTTTGCCAAAAAACGGAGAGCCCGCCAAAGGAAGCGGCCGCGCATAAAAGCGCGCCGCGCTGTATGGGCGCAAGGGGGAGCGATGCAATGCGCGCGCAGCCTCCCGCCATTTCCAGCAGCGCTGCCAGCGCGGCACCGGCAGGCGGCGCAAGGGGATGAAGCGCCTCTGCCAGCGCTGTCAGCACGGAAAAGAAAACCATGCATCCGCAGACGGAAAGCATCGCATCCGCGCCGCCGGCGATGATTTTTGCAAGCGCTGCGGGGGGCGCAGCGGGCAGCGCGCCCTTGTCGCTGTCCTTGGGCGTCAGCAGGCATACAAATCCATAAGAGACGGCTGCGCCGAGCCAATGCGCTGCGATCATCGGCACGCCGCCTTCAAGCGTGCCAAGCAAAAACAGTGGGCTGGCGGTGGCGCAGAGGGCGGCTTTGCGCTGCGCGTTTGCACCGCCTCCGAGCGCGAGCAGCCTGGCGCCTGCCGGAGAACCCGCCAGCATGGCCGCCGGGACGGCCATCGTGCTGCCGCCTACGGCGTTTGCCAGCATTTGGCTAAGCACCAAAAAGGGGAACAGCGCGGGCATTACGCCTGTCGCCCATTGCCGGCAGGCCGTCCGGGCTGCTTCCATGGCTGCTTGCGGATGCAGCGCGAGCGCGCAAAGGAGTGCGCACCAAAGCACAGCCTGCCCGGCTCTCCTGGCAGACAAACGCGTGCGCACGCCCGGCGCGGCGCTGGAGGGAGGAGCGTTTTTGGCTTTTTGCACGCAGTCTGTTTTCATGCATTGACGGTATGCTTTGGACAATAAAAATATGAAGAAAACGATATTTTGCTTTACAGAAATGCATCTTTGTGCTATTCTAATACACGTTGTATATTAAAGAAAGGGGGGATCTTCATGCCGATTACGCAGATTTTGGAAGAAAACTGCAAACGGTACGGGGACGATATCGCGCTGGTGGAAATCAACCCAGAGCAGCGCGAGAAGCGGCATATGACCTGGAAAGAATTTGAACTGATTGAGTCTACGCAGTCGTATTATTACCGCCGCGAGATTTCCTGGAACGTCTTTAATGAAAAGGCAAACCGTTTTGCCAACCTGCTCATCAGCCGCGGGATTGGCAAGGGCAAGAAGGTCGCCATCTTAATGATGAACTGCCTGGAATGGCTGCCGATTTATTTCGGCGTGCTCAAGACGGGCGCTGTTGTTGTGCCGCTCAACTTCCGCTATACGGCGGCAGAAATTGAATATTGCCTAAACCTTGCCGAGGTGGACGTGCTCGTTTTCGGCTCGTCGTTCATTGGCCGTGTGGAGGAGATTGCCGACCGCATCAGCCAGCGGCGCTTGCTGCTCTATGCGGGGAGTGGGCTTTGCCCGCCCTTTGCGGACGACTACACGGAGCTTTCCGCCAACTGCGCCAGCACGACGCCCAAGGTTGCGCTGACGGACGACGACGACGCGGCGATTTACTTCTCCTCCGGCACGACTGGCTTTCCCAAGGCGATTTTGCACAAGCACAGGAGCCTGATGCATGCCTGCGTCGTAGAACAGGCGCATCACGGTCAAACGAAGGACGATGTTTTCCTCTGCATCCCGCCGCTTTATCACACGGGCGCAAAGATGCACTGGTTTGGCAGCTTTCTCACCGGCGGCCGCGCCGTTATCCTCAAGGGGACAAAGCCGGAGTACATCTTCGAGACCGTTTCCAAGGAGCGGTGCACCATCGTATGGCTGCTTGTGCCGTGGGCACAGGACATCCTCAACGCGCTCGATAGCGGGGCGCTGCGGCTGGAGGATTACCACCTCTCCCAGTGGCGCTTGATGCATATCGGCGCGCAGCCCGTGCCGCGCAGCTTGATTAAGCGCTGGCTCGCGTATTTCCCCAACCACCAGTACGACACGAACTACGGCCTGAGCGAATCGATTGGCCCGGGCGCGGTCCATCTGGGCGTGGAAAACGTGGAAAAAGTGGGCGCGATTGGCAAGGCAGGCTATGGCTGGCAAACGAAGATCGTGGACGAATCGGGCGCACCGGTGCGGCGCGGCGATGTGGGCGAGCTGTGCCTGAAAGGGCCTGGCGTGATGACGTGCTACTATAACGATCCTAAAGCGACGGCCGAAGTGCTCCGCGACGGCTGGCTCTTTACCGGCGATATGGCCATGGAGGACGAGGACGGATTCATTTACCTCGTTGACCGCAAGAAGGACGTCGTCATCTCCGGCGGAGAAAACATTTACCCCGTGCAGATCGAGGAGTTCCTCAGCGCCCATCCTGCCGTTAAGGATGTGGCCGTCATCGGCCTCCCCGACGCCCGCCTGGGCGAGATCTCCGCCGCCATCATCGAGCGCAAACCCGGCTGCGATTGCACGCAGGAGGATATTGAGCAATACTGCATGGAACTGCCGCGCTATAAGCGCCCGCGCAAGATTATTTTTGCAGACGTTCCGCGCAACCCCACGGGAAAGATCGAAAAGCCAAAGCTGCGCGAAATCTACGGAGGAACGCATCTGGTTGCCAAGCAGAACCTTTCTTAAAGCGGTTTTTTAGATTCAAATCGCCGCCGGGCATCGTTCCCGGCGGCATTTTTTGTTTGCTTCCCGCTGGAAACTGGCGCGATGGAGGTCAGCGCATTGCAGGGGCTTATCAAGGAACGCTGCACATTTGATGCGAACGCGCCAAAGCATGCTCCGGGAATTGCGGCGGTATCAGGCGGCATGGCGAAAGGGCTGGCCGTCGGGGAATCCCCGCTGCCGAAGCTGTATGCCGGCTTTTGTATAAAAACAGCCGCTGGCGCCTGTTGACGGTCGAATTTGATTGGTATACAATAAACTTTTCCTGTGAACGGGCGCATGCAAAGCGCAGGACGCGCTTTCTTTCTGCGAAACGGGGAAGAAACCGGCGAAAAGCGCGGACGGCGGTGTATGGCAGTGCGGCGCAGTGCCCGCCAGCCGGACAAAGGGGAGGAATCGCCATGAAAATTCTTGTATTAAACGCCAGCCCAAAGGGGAAAAATTCCGTTACCCTTCATACGGCGCTGTATTTGCAAAAACTTCATCCCGAACATGCTTTTTCGTTCCTGCCCGTTGGGCAGCGCATCAAAAGCTATGAAAAGGATTTTGCGCCTGCTCGCGCCGCGCTGGAACAGGCGGACCTGATTCTGTTCTGTTACCCCGTCTATACGTTTATCGCTCCCTATCAGCTGCACCGGTTTATCGAGCTTATAAAAGCGGACGGCGTCGATCTGTTGGGGAAGTTTGCCTCTCAAATTACCACATCTAAGCATTTTTACGACGTGACTGCCCACCGCTTTGTTGAAGAGAATTGCGCTGACCTGGGAATGAAAGTTGTGCGCGGGCTTTCGGCGGATATGGAGGATCTGCTAAAAGAACAGGGCCGCAAACAGGCGCGGGATTTCTTTGACCAATTGGTCTTTTCCTGCGAGCACGGCCTTTTTGCCGCCCCGCCCGTCAAAGCGCCCGCGCGGGAAAAGGCGGTTTATCAGCCAACGCTTTCAAGCGCCGCAAAGAGCAAGGAAAAAGATGTGGTCATCGTGACCAACTGCGCGCCGGAGGATGAGAATCTCCAGAACATGATTGCTGATTTTCGTGCGGCGCTGCCGTTTGAAAGCCGGATTGTAAACCTGCGCGAGTTTCCTTTTGACGGCGGATGCCTGGGGTGCTTTGCTTGTGCCGTTTCCGGGAAATGCGTTTACAGGGATGGCTTTGACGGTTTTTTGCGCAACAATATCCAGACTGCCGACGGGTTTGTCTACGCGTTTACCATTTCCGATCACTATACCAACTCCGTTTTTAAATGCTTTGACGACCGTCAGTTTTGCAACGGCCACCGTACCGTCACGCACGGTACGCCCATTGCGTATCTCATCAGCGGCGATTACCGGTATGAGCCTAACCTGCGCATGATTGTGGAGGCCCGCAGCGAGGTCGGAGGGAATTATCTTGCAGGCGTCGCAACCGATGAGGGCGATACGGCCGCGGCCATCGCCGGGCTGGCGGAAAGCTTGGCCTTTGCGATGGAAAAGGGGCTCGAAAGGCCTGCCGGTTTTTATGGCGTCGGCGGAATGAAGATTTTCCGGGATTTAATTTACGTCATGCAGGGCCTGATGAAAGCCGACCATCAGTTTTATAAAGCCCACGGCATTTATGATTTTCCGCAAAAGCAATGGAAGCGCATCTGGCAAATGCGGCTTGTGGGCGCGCTGATGGCCGTTCCTGCGCTGCGCAAAAAGGCTGGCGGAAAAATGAGCGACGCGATTGTCGGACCGTATCAAAAGGTGGTTGAACAAGCCGGAAAAATGCAGGCGTAAGGCGGAAAATTATTGCGCGGCACAGGCTGAAAGGCTTTAAAAGATCGGAAAAAAGCGGAAAACCGGCGGTAAGGGAAGCATAGCGAGTTCCCAAACGCCAGTTTATGCATGGCTTTTGCCTTGCAGCAGCAAAAACGGGCGAAGCGCCGGAAAACCGGCGCCCCACCCGAGCTCGTATGGAAATGGAGGATGGCGAGATTATTCCGCGGCGCTGCGGTAATAACCGATGAGGCTGCCGCAGAGAAGGATTTTCCGCTCGCTGGGCGTCAGATTGCCGAGCGAAAGCGTGATCGGTACGACGGTTTCGCCGATGACCCATGCGGGAATGCGGTCTGGCCCGCCTTCGCGCAGGATGCGGCCGATGTTCGGCACGAACACGTGACATCCCAGCGAAAGCGCGTCGCGCTCCTCTGTGAGGAAGGGGAGCATGCCCCAGTTCATCAGGTTGGAGCGGTAGCGCTTTGTGGCGTATTCGCGGGCAATGTTGGCTGCGCCGCCAAGCACGCGCTGGCAGCTGGCGGCTTGCTCGCGCGCGGAGCCGTCGCCGGGCTTGTTGGCCGAGATGGTCGAGCCGGTGGAGACGTCCTGCGGCGCGTAGCGCTCGGGAAGCATGGCGAGCAGCGCCTCGATCTGCTGGGGCAGCTCCTGCGCCGTCGCTTTTGCGCGCGAGACATATCCGGGATCGCGGCGGGAGAGGGCGAACTCCGCCAGGCGCATCGGGTTGGAGCGGTAGGAGGAGGTTTCGCCGGAAGGGATTAGCTCGTCGGTCGTCGTCACTTCGTCGTTCAGCACAGACACGACGCGCAGCAGCAAATGCTCTTTAAGCGCCGGGAACTCCGGCCAATCGCGGATGTTGGGGCCCATGATGAGCGGCGTTTCCGGCTGCGGTTTGGCGGCGATGAACACGCGCTTTTCGTAGACGGATGCGTCGAAGCGGTAGGGCGGCTGCGATTCGTCATAGTCGATTTCGTCCGCGCCGGTGAGCCGCCCGCCGGAGCGCGCTGTGGCGGCGATGGAACGCGCATCCATGAGCGCGACATAGGAAAGCTGGCCTTCGCCCGGCTTGGAGCCTTCCCGGTTGGGGAAGTTGCGCGTGACATGGCGGATGGAGAAATCGCCCGTGGACGGTGTATCGCCTGCGCCAAAGCAGGGGCCGCAGAAGCATTCGCGCAGGATTGCGCCCGCCGAGAGCAGCTTTTCCGTCGCCCCGGCGCGCAGCAGCGCAAGCGCCGCAGGCTGGCTGCCGGGGTAGCAGCTCAGCGAGAAAGCGCCGTTGCCGATGCTCTGCCCGTTGAGGATGTTTGCGGCCTGGCAGAGGTTGTCGTACGTGCCGCCCGAACAGCCCGCGATGACGCCCTGGTCGGCGTGGAACCCGTCCGGATGGATTTTTGCCGTTAACGACGGCAGCGACAGGTTCGGATAGGAAGCGCGCGCAGATGCATCTACCTGGCTGAGCAGCTCCCTGGCGTGGCTGCGGAACTCGTCGAGCGGATAGGCGTTGCTGGGATGGAACGGCAGGGCGATCATCGGGCGCACGGTGGAAAGGTCGAGCGTGATCAGCCTGTCGTAATACGCCAGCGGCGCGGGGGAAAGCGGATGGAAGGCGTCCTCGCGCCCATGAATGCGGAAGTATTCCTTCACGGCGCCATCGGTTTGCCAAATGCTCGAGAGGCACGCCGTCTCGGTCGTCATCACGTCGATGCCGTTGCGGAACTCGACGGGGAGCGATGCGACGCCGTCGCCGATGAACTCCATCACCCGGTTTTTGACAAAGCCGTTGGGGAACAGCGCCCCGACAAGCGTCAGCGCGACGTCCATCGGGCCGACGCCATGGCGCGGTTTGCCCGTCAGCAGCACGCCGACAATCTCCGGCATGGGGATATCGTACGTATGGCAGAGCAGCTGCTTGACGAGCTCGCCGCCGCCTTCGCCCACACCCATCGTCCCCAGCGCGCCATAGCGCGTGTGGCTGTCGGAGCCGAGGATCATCCTGCCGCAGCCGGTCATTTGCTCGCGGTTATAGCTGTGGATGACGGCCAGATGCGGCGGTACGAAAATGCCGCCGTATTTTTGCGCGGCGCTGAGCGCAAAGCGATGATCGTCCTCGTTGATGGTGCCGCCGACAGCGCAAAGACTGTTGTGGCAGTTTGTCAGCACGTAGGGCATGGGGAACGCCTTCAGGCCGCTGGCCCTTGCCGTCTGCAGGATGCCGACATAGGTGATATCGTGGCTGGTAAGGCTGTCAAAGCGGAGGCGAAGCTGGCGCTCGTCGCCGCTTTTGTTGTGCGCCTGCAAGATCTGCCAGGCAATGGTGCCTTTGCGGGCCTCTTCGGCGCTTTGCGGCGCGGTTTCGAGCACTTCGCGCCCGTCGCGCACGTAGACGCCATGGGAAATCAGCTTGAGCATGGCAGTTCCATCTCCTTTCATACGAACCGGATATTGCGGCGTCCGGCGGAGCGCGCCGGACGCCGCGGAAAACGCGGGCCGTCAGGCGATGGGCTTGATTTCCCGCACAACGTCGAGCACGGTTCCGTCACGCGCTTCCATGATGGCGACCACGCGGTCGTCAAAGGGGAGCGGATCGGGTGCGCCGGCAATTTCATAGGCTTTTTGTTTGAGGCTTTCGATGGTGCAGAGCGGAATTCCTGCCCGCGTGAGCTGCTCCACCAGGTCCTGCCGCCGCGGGTTTACCGCGACGCCATAGTCGGTGACGAGCACGTCGATGCACTCGCCCGGCGTCGTCACCGTGACCACCCGCTCGCAGACGGTTGGCATACGCCCGCGCAGCAGCGGCGCGACGATCAGCGTGCACTTTGCGCCCGCCGCGGCGTCAGGATGTCCGCCCGGCGCGCCGCGCAGCACGCCGTCGGAGCCCGTGATCACGTTGACGTTGAAGTCCGTGTCGATCTCCAGCGCCGCAAGGATGACGAAATCCAGCTTGTTGACAAACGCGCCTTTGTTGGCGGGGTTGCAATACTGGGAGGTGGAAATCTCAAAATGACGCGGGTGCTCGTGCACGCTCTTTAAGCTGGGCACATCGAAATCTTGCGCGTCAACGATGGTGCCTACGAGCCCCTTGTTGAGCAGCTCCACCGCCGGCTGCGTGATGCCGCCGATGATCCAGCTGATCTTGTATCCGTTTTTGACGAGCATCGGTTCCAGAAAGCGGTTCGCGGCCAGCGAAGGCCCGCCGGCGCCCGTCTGGAAGGAGAAGCCGTCGCGGAAATATTCTGTTGCGGCAATGACCTTTGCGCACATTTCCGCCATCATCAAATCGCGCGGGTCCTGCGTCATGCGCGCCGCCTGGCTGGCAATCTTGTTGGGGTTGCCGATTTCATCCACCACCACGACATAATCGACGTCGATGGCTTCGATGGAGGGCGGGAAGTTGGGGAAGTCCACGAGCGTGTCCGTGATGACGACGACCTTGTCGGCATATTTGGCGTCCACCATGGCGTAGGAAAGCACGCCGCAGTCGCTCTTGCCGCCCTTGCCGCGCGCGTTGCCGTAGCAGTCGCTCGTTGGCGCGCCGATGAACGCGACGTCAATGTGTACTTCTCCCGACTCGATGGCGCGCACGCGGCCGCCATGCGAGCGCAAAATGGCAGGCGTCTTGAGCTTGCCGTGCGAGATGACGTCGCCGATTTTGCCGCGGATGCCGCTTGTCTGGATTCCCGTTACGATTCCCTGCTCGATCATCTCCGCAACGGGGTCGTGGGCCGTGCCCAGCGAGGAGGCGGCGATGGTGATATCCTTGATGCCGAGCGCGGCGATTTCCGTCATGACCATGTTGACGATATAGTCGCCGTCACGGAAATGATGGTGAAAGGAGATGGTCATGCCGTCCGTTAGGCCGCATTTGACAATCGCTTCGCGCAGGCTGCTTTGTACCTTGGACTCAAACGGCTTTTCACACGCGCGAACGCGCGGCCCTTGTTTGCGGTATTCCACGCCGTCCTTGGCGCCTTCTCCCTGGTAGGGCTCAAAACCGAGCGCAAGGACGGATTCCGGTATTTCACGGCCGATCTTGTTTTGCATTTTACAAATCCCCCTCGTAAACGCCAGAGGCTTTTGCCAAGGCGATGGTGCGCTCCGCGCCGGGCACGAAGGCGATATCGATCATCTTCCCATCGACGGTGAACACCCCGACGCCTCCCTGCGACATTTCGCGATAGGCGCGCACGATCTTTTCAGCCGCCGTGATTTCTTTCTGCGTTGGTGTGAACACCTCGTGCACGATGGCAATCTGTTTGGGGCTGATGATGGATTTCCCATCAAAGCCCATCTGCTTGTTTTGCTCAACCTCCGCGCGGAAGCCGTCCATGTCGTTGAGGTTGGTGAACACGGTGTCGAAGCACTGCACTCCCGCGGCGCGCGCGGCGAGCAGCATCTGGCCCCGGCCTGCCAGCATTTCGATGCCGCCGGGGTTGTATTGCGTCTGCATGCATTTGCGGAAATCGCCGCCGGAGATGGCCACGCCGATCATCCGCTCGGGGCAGGCTTTGCAGATCTCATAGGCATTGAGCACACCAAGCGGCGATTCCAGCGCCGCCATTACGAGCGTTTCGCCCGGCGTGCGGCCGAACTCTTTTTCGGCCAGTGCGATATGCTCCACGACGATTTCTACATCCTGCGCGCGCTCGCACTTGGCGATGCGGATGCCGTCGCACCTGGCCGCTACGCATACGCGGATATCTTCTTGCCAGTGGGGCGTGTCCAGCCCGTTGATGCGCACGATTTTCTCGCTCGTGCCATAATCGATTGTGCGGAGCGCGTGGAAAAGCGAAAAACGGGCGGCGTCCTTTTGATTTTCTGCGACAGCGTCCTCAAGGTCGAACATGAGGCTGTCAGCCTTGTAGATGTAGGCGTCCTTGATCAGGCCGGGCTTTTGCGCCGAGAGGAACATCATTGTCCGGCGCAGGCGTTTTAGCTTTGGATTCACGGGCGGATCGCCTCCCCCCACGGATAGTCTTTTTCAATGCCGCAGGAGCGGAAAACGGCGCATTCCACCCGCGCGCGGAGGGTACAGTCCAGCGCGCCATGGTCGTTTACAAATACGCGGGCGTCGGCAACGCCGAGCCGTTCCATCGTCTCTTCCACCGTTTGGCGGATCTGACGGCCATACTGCGCCATGACGGTGGAGTGGATGGAA
>DVLH01000288.1 GCA_018715585.1 Candidatus Aphodomonas merdavium | reverse complement strand
TCAACCTGGACTTCGCGGACGTTAAAACCGTTATGGAGTCCGGCGGCATGGCGCATATGGGCATCGGCATCGGCAAGGGCGAAAACAGCATGGTGGAAGCCGCCAAAAACGCCATTTCCAGCCCCATGCTGGAGACGAGCATTGACGGCGCGCGCGCCGTGCTGATGAACGTTACCGGCGGCAACAACATGTCCATCGTGGACATCAACGAGGCGGCGCAGCTGATTATCCAGGCGGCCGATAATGAGGCCAACATCATCTTCGGCGCCGGCATTGATGAGACGCTCGATGATGAGGTGCGCATCACCGTCATCGCCACCGGGTTTGAAAAGACGCCCTTCCCGCCGCGCGAGCCGGCCCGCAAGCCGTACGAGCGCGAGCGCGACCGCCTCTATGCCGGAGGTTCTTCCCCCACCCCGGCGAGCGGTTATGGCGGATACACCACCGGCGGCTATACGCCGTCCTGGCGTGCGCCCTCGTCCGATTCCGGCTTGCGCAGCGACGAACCGGACATCCCGACGTTCGTCAACAACCGTGCGCCCGCCGCGCAGCCGCTGCAGCATCAGCCGCAGCCGTCCTACGGCCGTTCCGCATTTGAACCGCAGCAAGCGCCTATGGCCGCCGAAGATCCCGGCACGCAGCGCAAGAGCGGCGGCGTCGGCAGTGACGTGCCGGCCTATCTGCGCAGGCCGCCCAAGCGCTAAACCAATTGCACCGTTTTCAATCGCCCCCGGCTTCACCGGGGGCGATTTTTGTATCAAGAAAACCGCTCGGTGGACGATTTAAAAAGCCAAATGGCAATCATGCAACACCGTCTGCCACCCGCCCCAAAAGAAGTAAAGGGAGGCCGTCCGGATGAATGGCGCAACGTTTCTCCCATACGCGGTGGAATTGCAAAGATCCTGTGGCCTATGCCGGTGGAGATCCTGCCGGAAATAGCGCTCTCCGGCTTGGTTGGTTATCGAAAAGGGGAAGGCAGCCCCGATGGCCTGCGAAAAACGCCCGCAACTGCCATCGCAAGACCGGAGCGGCGCGTTTTGCCGCCGGGGCTAGGATGTGGAGCCGGTGGGAAAGAATGCATACGCCGCCCGTTGGATGCGGATAAGGCCACGGAACAGTTGACAAAGGGAAACTTTTTAACCCGTTTGTGGGCGGCAGGCAACGGGACACGCGCGGATGGCAGGCCGCACTTGCACGGCGTAACGTGCAGGCTCGCAGCAAATGGTTTTCCCCGGCAAGGAAATCCCCCAGCGTTTGCCAGGGGGGACTTTTTCCGATTGGAAAATCATTAAAAAAGTTTGGAGGGCCGCGATCCTTACGAACCAGGTTTGGGGTCCGGCGGCGTGCGCTAGGTTCACGCGCATTGCGCCTCGGCAAAGCCAGATTTTGCTTCTTTTCCGCCTCGTTTTGATCCGCAGCGGGCTAACATGCGAAAGCTCCCGGGTGCCGGCATCCCGCCGCGCCTATTCCCATGTTTGCCGTCCAGGTCTATGGCAGGGCAGGCGCTCTTTGCATATCCATACCTCCGCCGCGCTTGCGCAGGCAACCGTTTTGCACCCATGCAGCGGCATTAGGGCGCCGTTTGCGGGCGGCAGGCAGCCTTCCACCGGCCCGTGCCTCTCCTGCGCCGCTTTCCCATGGTTCGCTGAAAACCAGCGCAGTATGCTCCCCGCCCGGCACACCGGTCCAGCTATTTATAGAAACAGAAAGCGCGCCGTGGAACTGCATTCCACGGCGCGCAGCCGTTTGCCCCGGGCGCTTTCGCGCCGGCGGGCATCCGAAAATGGTTTGGAATTATTCCGCCGTAGCGGCCGTTTCGCCCGCGATGCGGCCGGAAACGATGATTTCCACAATCGCGTTGCCGCCCAAGCGGTTGCCGCCAAAGAAGCCGCCCGTCACCTCGCCCGCAGCGTACAGGCCTTCGATGATGGTGCCGTCCTCGCGCAGCACGTGACGCTCGGTATCGACCACAAGGCCGCCCATCGTGTGATGCGTAGACGGGCGCTGCGGCCGCACTTTCAGCGTCTCAATGCGGTACGTTTCGGGCAGATAGTTGCCGTTTTCATCAACGTCGCACGTGCCGATCGTTCCCCTGAACGCGCTCTTGGCAGGCGTGGGGGCGACGTCCGTTGCGCCGATGACATAGGCATCGTATTCGGTGATCGTCTGTTCCACCGTCGCCTTGTCCAGGCCGAACTGTTCGCAAAGCGTCTCCAGGTCGCCGTAATAGATGCGGCCTTCCACGTTCTCCTCTGCCGTATGGCCGTCGCCGTTGGAGAACTCCAGATAGACGCCCTTTTCATCGCCATAGTCAAACGCGCCCTGCGAGAGGACGTCGCGCTCGGCGCACTCGTCCACGTAGCGCTTGCCGGCATTCTCATTTTCCGCCGGGCTGACATAGATAACGTTTTCGCCGGAACCAAGCGACAGGTTTCCGTTGTCCACCCAGCCAAGCGGCATCAGCTGCGTCCAGCCAAGGCCCGTCACGGCCGCGCCGGCAGCCTGGCCCATGACGATGCCGTCGCCCTGGAGGCTGCTGCGGTTGGTGGTCTTGACATCCATGGTCATGTTGTCCTCGGACCAATACGTGTTCGTCTCGCAGACCATGGCGATGTTGGCGGCATAGCCGCCGGT
>DVLH01000287.1 GCA_018715585.1 Candidatus Aphodomonas merdavium | reverse complement strand
GACGGTATCTCACGCGAACCTGCGGCAGCGCGAAGGATATCGTCAATCCGCAGGACGGTCAGTTCCGCGTTGCATGTTTCCAATACAGAATTATCCGCACCGAAAGTTTCTTCATGGCAAAGGGTTGCAATGCTGCTCAAATGCAAAAGCACCGTCATTTTCTGCCAGACGAGCGCCTCTCGGGAAAGCACACCGCCGGCGTCCACGGCTCTGAAGACGAGCGCATAGCCAATATCACCCGTTGCCGACGGCGAGAGGACGACATCGTACCCCGTCTGCGCCTGCAAAACATCCGACATCGTCACCCAGAAGGAGGCTTCCTCTTTTAGGGCGGAGCGCGTCATCTCATAGGCGGTCTGCTGATAGGCGTAGAGCACGGAGCGATCCACGCGCAGCGTTGCATGGGGCGGTGCATCCTCCGTGACGAAAACGCCGGTGCGCAAGAGTTCCCCGTTTTGCGCATCTTCCATCCACAGGCCGTAGGCCGTTCCTGGCAGCAGGCCCGCGAGCACGGCCACGCGGGGCGTCTGGCCGCCCTCTACATCCCAGGCATTGACTGTGGAACCGGCGTCAAAAAGCAGCGTTTCTCCATCGGCAATTTCCTGCGCCACTCCATCAAATACAGGCTGCTCATCCAACGCCATGCTGACAAATATCCGGCATTTTTCCCGCGTGGATGTCCAGGAAATCTCCACTTGTGTGTCGCTGAGAACGAGTACGCCCAGTTCGTCGCGCGCCTGCGCCGCGCCGCTCTGTGCCAGGCACTCGTCATAAAGTGCCGCGCCGTCCGATTCGGGAAACTCCGTCCGCAAGGTGTCGAAATATGCCAAGGCCGCCTGATAATCGCCGGCGGCGAGCGCGGCATTGCCCGCATCGCGCAGCCCGTCCTGATACAGACGCGTGTATTCCAAGCTCTTGTTCAGCGCCCTGGAGCTGAGCGCGCCCCCGCCGCTAGCCGCGGCGTCGAACATGGGAATGGCCCGGGCATAATCCTTGTTTTGTGCATAAAGCATGCCCATGGCGAAGTTGTAATAGGCTTCTTCCTCTCCCATGTTATAGATGCGGCACTTATCGAAACTGGCCTTTGCGACAGCCCAATCCTCACGCAAAAAGGCGAGATAGCCGCTTGCGTAGCAGTAGTAGTAGGCGGCGTATTCAAAATCTTGCACGCCGGGGTTCGCCTCGTAAAGGGAAACAATGCTTTCAAAATGCGCCTGCACGTCTCCAGGAAGCGCATCCGGCGCCAATGCCTGCGCAAAGAGTTCTTCCATGTCTCCATAGATAAAATCAATAGAGACGCTATCTTCCGCCAGAACCGACGGGAGCGCCGCAATGATGG
This sequence comes from Candidatus Aphodomonas merdavium, assembly GCA_018715585.1. GTDB lineage: Bacteria > Bacillota > Clostridia > Christensenellales > Aristaeellaceae > Aphodomonas > Aphodomonas merdavium. Next base: position 7,308 of record DVLH01000287.1, on the reverse strand, counting down.
AAAACGCGATGATGAGGCCAACTAACAATTTTTTCATGAGCGCACGCTCCCTTCCCCTGTGCCGTTCGTCAGTCACCCTCGCGCAGCTTGCCGGCGGCAAGCGCGTCCTGAAGACGCGCAGCGTTGGCGTCGAGCGCATCCAGAAGCATATCGAAGGCGAGATTTTGATAGCCCCGATGCAGTACCGAGCCGATTTTGTCCGACTGAAACATGAGCGCGGCCTTCGACGTCTTTTCCCCTAGCGGGTAGGAAACCGCGCAGTAGTCATACAGCGCGCCTTCCGCGATGGGATAGTAACCCGTAATGAGGAATTTGCCCTTGGGCACGCCTTCAAGCGTCACAACCGAACCGATGGGCAGTACCTTCTCCCTTTCAAGCATTTCTTTCTTCCTTTCAAGTAAATAAGCCCTTGGCACCATTCCACGCTGACTCAAGGCCGTCGGCAACGAACCTGTAAACCGATTCGCTGAAATCCCCAACCGTATATGTTGCGGAACGAATCCAGTGGTCAGGAATATCCAGACTGAAAGCGTTGGCGACAACATCAGAAGCAACGAGCGTACCAGCGGTTAAGGTGCTTCCGACTGTGTAGCTGATCGTCGCGCCAATATCTGCCGTTTGGCTCGAAAAACGCTCCGAAAATTGGTCGTTTAGGGAATCCAGGAAGTCCAGCCCGTTAACAGCCGCCTCTGCTATGTCTCCTGCATTGCTGAGCGCGGTCTTTGTGGTCGGTTCGCTGGAAAACTGACTGAATGTTTTCCCGATAAACTCCGATGTGTCTATGACAAATTCTTCCTGTTCCTCCCGCCCCATGCCGGCAAGTTTATTGATGGCATCCGCCATGCCGTTTCCGCTGACGTACGAGCTGGTTTTATTGAGTATTCCCCGGGCGGTTTCGAAAGTGCTGTAAACCTTTTTTACCTTGCTAAGAGCATCCGAAACGGAGCTGTTGGCTTTGCGCAGATTGCCCAGCACCGTCCCACCGACCTCCGCGCCAAGGTCTCCGCCAGCGGAGGCGATGGATGAAATCACTTGAAGCGCCGACTGCGTGGCTTCGCTGGTGGAAGACGTCAGGTCGCTGATGGTTTTGTATGCTTCAATCACAGTAGTCATCGTCGTATCGTCGTAGACATAGGTTGCCATGCGCCGTTCCTCCTTCTTTTGCGGCGATTATTCGAGCAGGTTGTTCGTCAACTCCCTGAGCAGGCCATCCGAAGCCATTCCCTCGTGCTTCTGCATGCCATTTGCCATGGCCGTGCGGGCATACGGGGGCGTATCCTCGTTGTCGGGGCGCGTGCCTGGCCTGGAAAGCAATGCTCGCGCCTCATTTAGACGGCCGAGCAGCCCAGTTAGACTCTCCAGAACGGCGTCGGCCTGATTCAGCGTCTGATTGACGTTGCCCAGCACGGTACCGTCTACGGCGGAGCTGAGGTCTCCTCCCGCCGAGTTGATGTTGCGCAGTATGCCCAGCGCCTGGGAAATGGACTCGTGCACAAGCACAAACGCTTGCCGGGAACGAGCGAAGGTTTCAATGATGGCGTCCATTTCGGCGTCGCTATAGGTATATCTTGCCATGGCGCGCCCCTTTTTAGCTCAAAATGCCAAGCTTGCGGATGTAGCTTTCGTGCGTCGTCTGTATTTTGGCGATAACGGACTTGATCGACGAAATCGCCGCCGCCACATCTTCCTGCCGCTTAGAAAGATCGGAATACAGAGCCTGCGTGCCTGCCTCGTCGCCGGAAATACCCGACTTGAGAGCCGTCGCCGCCTCGTTGAGCTTTCCGATTTCCAAATCCAAAGCGCTGACAATAGCGCTGTAATTGTTGACCGCCTCTGTAAAGGCATTGATATTGACCCGTGCCATGCGACCACCTCCTATTGCCCGCGAATGATGTTTGCGCCGTCTTCATCCCTCTTCAGGTGTTCCTGTTTGCTGCTGGTTACATCTGTGGCAAGCGCTTGCAGGCTTTTAACCAACGCGGAGCAGAGGCTCTCAAAGTTGACGCCGGTCTGTTGGACAAATTCGTCCTTCATCGACCCTTCCCAATCTGAAAACAGCTGGGCTTTTGCCGCCGTATACTGCTCAATCAGTTTGTTGACCGTGGCGGCACTGGACTGTATCTGTTGGGCGGCCTGGTCAGCCTTTTCTGTAACGATTTGCCAGTTTGCCATATGATTTCCCCCTTTTCGTCATTGCAGGGCTTGCCACTTGGACTGGATGGTCGAGCGGGATTGCTGTAGCGTTTTCAACTGTGCGTTGAGAAGGTCGCGCTGACTGTTGAGCTGCTCCTGCATGGCATTGCGCGTATTACCGGTGAGGCTGCCCAGGCTGATGCTATCAAGCTTGTTGATGGCGGAACTGACCTCGCTGATGGCCGAGTCCAGGGCGTTGATGGCCCGCATCATATCGTCGCTGTCGTATCTGCGGCTCATGTCGTTTCCTCCTTTTTACTCCAGAATAGGCCCTTTGCCGCTAGCTACCGGTTTAACGGGAGTGCGAGCGAGTTGTTCGAGCTGCGAGAGGTTTTCTTTCAACCTGTTGAAGCCTTCGTCACGATAGCCGTCAGCGACTACCTCGGCGACGCTTTCGGCGTTGAAGGCAAACTGCGATTCCGGCGAAGCCTCATACCCACAGGGATAGCGCACGGCCAGATAGTCTGCGACAACGCCTTCGGTCAGCTGCGGCATCAGGCCGATGATCACGAAAATATCGCTGTTGTTCTTCAGCCGTACAGCGGTGCCGAGCGGGTAAAAATGTTCCTTGTCTCCAATCACAGGGTTCACCCCTTCCTGTACCGTTTATGTTATTCAGCAAAGCGACAGGCACGCACCGTTGCGTACGCCCAACTCTGCAAGCGATTTTTGCGGATCGAGCAGCAGATGGCGTTCCATGTCGCAAAGCATCCATGGCTGCGTGCGATCAAAGGAAAGGGAGGCATCCATACTTTCAGCCTGCACAGCCATCTCTTCCAGAAATTCGCACAACGGACGATTGAGCGGAAGCAGATAATCCATGCATGTATCCGTTCCGACCAGGTATAATTCAATTTTGATCTGTTCCATATGCTCCTCTCACATCTCCGGGCAAGACAGCGCGCACGCTTTGCCCTTGCAGAATCAGGAAACCTTCCCCCGGGCGCATCGCCTGGTTCTCCTTCAAATAGGGAAGGTCTACACCCCAGGGGTCGCAGTTGACCAGCGTGTTGCCTGGAGCGACGCCAAGCGAACGGTTCTTCAGCTCTGTAATCTCAGGCGAAGGAAGAGCCGAAGAATTGCCGTTGGAGGCACAGGCGGAAAATACGGCGATGTTGTATCTGCGCCCTTTTTCATAAATCGACTTCATATATCCTGCGAGGTCTGGCGGCAGACGGAGTTTTCCATACCAACGTTCGGTATCGTCAAGGATCAGCGTCAACGGTGCAAACCGCGCGCAGATCGCCCGTTCGTTGGAGGCGGACTCATAGCCGGGGAACGTCTTGCGCCGCGCGTTTCTCTCCTGCAGGACATCGGTCAGAGCTGTGAGCCATACATCCCACTCCTGTTCGGAAGCATTGCCGACATGCAGGCAACGCGCGTTCAACCGTGTTGCGACACCCGGCCATTCCTCACCCATATGCAGCACATATGTTTCGCTTCCATGTTCGCCGCAGCGTAGGGTGGCAAGCGACTTGAGCAGGGCGGTCTTTCCAGTCGCATGTTTGCCAAATACAAAGACCATATGCGTCTTCCATGGATCAAGCCAAACCGGGGTGAGCTCCGGTTGTCTCAGAGCGATCGGCAGGCAAAAGCCCTTCGCAAAAGGCCCATCGCTGGCAATTTTCCAAAGTGCCCGCGCATCCATAGGTCGCGGTACGGGGGTAATGCGGATCGCTGGCACCACCTCGATGCCCTGCGCACAAACGATACCATCTTCTAAAAGCCTGCGGTTGCGCGCCGCATCGCTGCGCTCGCCAAAAGCCAGGGCGCACTGAAACTCGCGGACCTCCCCATCCTCCAAGAGCATACCGCGCCCCGGCGTCTCCAGCGGTAAAATAGCGTTTGGCGGGAAACGAAATTCCCCCAAAAGGCTGCTGTAATCACTCAGCGAATTTTGTCTCAACGGTATGCAAAACGCGCTCTCGCGCAGTGTATAAGGCATCTCTGTCTTTTCAATCGCAGAAAAGCAGAAGTATACGCCATAGCTGGCAGATGTCTTAAACAGGTCGATCAGTTGGGCCTGATCGCTATCAGAGAGCGTATTCAATAGCTGGCCAATCCTGTCGATGACAACCACCAGCGCAGACAAGGGCTGCAGCGCGCCATCCGCACGTCGCGCTTCGATATAACCAGCGAAGTTCGTTGTCCGGGCAGCATCAAAAAGCGCCTGCCTGTTCTCGATCGCGCGGCGGAGTTCGCAGCGCAACTGCCATAGTGTAGAGTTCTGCGCACCGCGGATAACGCCAATTACATTGGGATATCCGGATAGTTCTTCGAACTGTGCGCCGCCAAAGGTGACTATGCAAACCTGGATTTCATCAGGGCGATAGTTGCGGCAAATGCTATAAACAAATGTTTGCAAAAACGCCGTTTTGCCGCTGGCGGCGCCGCCAACAACGGCGATAACAGGCGTCTTGCAAAGATCGACACAGGCGGGCGGCTGTTCCTGCCGGGTTATATCGTCCTCCAGTCCAAAGGGGACGAGCAGGCGGCGAGGAAAAGCGCCTGTCTTTACAGAGGAGAGAACAGTCCCGACCAACTCTGCCGGCAATATGTTTGGCAGTTCGTCGCGCCAAAGCTGTCCGCGGATGCGCAAACTTGCATGCCCGCGGGTAACCGCGCATATCTCCCGCAATACGGCCTCCATTTGCGACAACCCCGATCCTTCAACGCGGTTCCTTTCCTCTATGCGGGCGAACTGGGCAAACGCGCCGCGTTCATCAAGCAGATGCGGGCGTTCCCCTTGTGGCAAAGCGCCCGGATCGTAGGCCGCACCGCTGTATGAAGCCTGGATCTGTTCGAATATCTCGTCGTTTCCTACCTGCGCAAAACCGCTGCCCATTCCTTTGATAAACGCCGCATCGGGACGGTGGAGCATCTCCATCGAATCTTCGCGCGTCTGAACGCGCAGGCAAATATGGAAACGCGCGTTGCTCCATATCTCACCGCTCACAGATGCAGACGGTTTCTGCGTAGCGAGGATCAGATGGATTCCCATGGAACGCCCGATGCGGGAAACGGAGATCAGCTCTTCGATAAACTCCGGCATTTCTTCCTTAAGCTCGGCAAATTCGTCGATGATGATGACGATGTGAGAAAGCGGCGGCAGCGATGGATCAGGATTGTGTAGGCGAATATAGTCATTGATATCGCTGACGCCGAGGCGTTTAAAGATTGCCTGCCGGCGCAGTATCTCGCCATTGACCGAGGCCAGAGCGCGCAATACTGTCCTGCGGCCGTTCAGGTTATCAATTAGCCCGACGACGTGTGGAAGGTCGTAGAAGCAGGCGAATGCGCCGCCGCCCTTGTAGTCGATCAGGATGAATTGAAGTTCTGTGGGCGAATATTTCACCGCAAGTGAAAGGACGATGGTCTGCAAAAGTACGCTCTTGCCGGAGCCGGTCGTGCCAGCAACAAGGCCATGCGGGCCGTGCGCCTTGTCGGAGATATCCAGCAAGAACGGCCGAGCTCCCGCTCTGAAGCCGATATTGGCCTCGATACTGCGGCTTGTGCTCTGCGTATTCCAGCTGCGCCATATCTCCAGCTCGCGTGCCGTGCGTACGCCGAAGGATTCCAGAAAATCGACTTTTCCCGGGATCGCGCTGCTGTTTGCCTGTTCATTGTCACGCAGGGGCACAAGGGCGGCAAAGGCAGCCTGCAACTGCTCCCTTTGCACCTGTTCCGGCTTGAACCGAGTCTGCGTGCCCTGGACGCGGTCGTAGATCGCGCCTTCTTCGGCGCCACTCAGATCGATTATGCGCGAACACTCCTTTGGTAGCGTCTCGTGCGTCCTCGAGAGCACAGCCATACAAAAACCCAGTCCCTCCTGCATGGCGATGCGGAAAAAAGGGTTATCTGCCCACAGGTCGCTGTCCTCACAGACGACGATATAGCGCGGTACTGCGGCCTCCTCGCCGCCGGCTTGCGCCCGTCCGGCGCGGTACTGTAAAAGATCGGAAAGGTCGCGCAAAAGCGAGCGTTTTGCCTCGGCGCTTGTCGCTACCATATGCTGCGAAGGATCGTTTTCAAAGGCTACGTGCGGAAGGAAACGCATCCCTCTCCAGCGTGCATCGGAACCTTCTTCTCCCAGGATCGCGAGCCGGCAATCTATATAGCTGTTTAGGCAGACCAGTTGCAGCAGCAGGCTCTGCACGTACTCAATCGTCTTTTGGGTATAAATGATGCCAACCGGCCTTTTCTCCTCCATAGGAAAGCATACAGGCCCGCGGTATAGCTTGTTCAGCCGCTCCGCCGCCTCGTAAGGGGCATTTGCGATTCCCTGGGGCTTTTCTCCCATTTTTAGCTTCGGTGCGACGATCTCACATGGCAGGCGCAACATTCCCAACCCCAGGCGCAGCGACAGGAACGCCGCCGTACTTGGCATATTCTGCCAAAGATGCGTAGAGCGCTGCAAAGCGAAGTCGCAACATTCCTGGGCGGAGGGGTGCATTTTCAACAGAGCGGCGACCATATCATCCATGCGCCGTTCGGCTTCCTCTTCGAAGTTCCCCAGGCGTTCGATATAGTCATCCATCCGCTCCAGAAAGACCCGCTGGCTCTGGCGTTTGCGATAGATGTGGTTGACCAACGTCCAACCGACCGCCAAGGCAGAAGATGTGGCCATCATGATAACGCCGGCTTTCGCGTAGCTGCTTGTCCCCGCCAGGAAACTTCCCATGAGCATGGGCAAACTCATGGTCAACGATGGGCCAATAGTAATGAGTAGCGGCTGCTTGTCGCCTTCCTCTGCCACAGGAGCCGGCTCCACTTGGTAGCTGGCCGGTTCAAGCGCAGGATAAAAATGCGGCGGCCGTGCAATCCGCACATATGCCGGAGCAGCGATCGTTGGATCGTAATGGATGCGCGACGTTACTGGCTCTTTTTGAACGGCTTTAAGCGTCCCTCCTGCATTGACGGCAAAATATTCGCCGAAAAACGCCAAGCGAAAACCACAGGCCAAGGACACGATATCGCCCGTGCGCAGAGGGATGCTCTGCCCAAGGATGCGGCGGCCATTGACGAAACTTCCGTTTTTGCTGATGTCCTTGAACTCATAGCCCTCCGCGTTCCGTGTGATAATACAATGTCGTTCACTGACAAATTTGTCTTCAA
>DVLH01000286.1 GCA_018715585.1 Candidatus Aphodomonas merdavium | reverse complement strand
GCTCCGTGCTGGCGGCGCTGTGCGTGGCGCCCTCGCGTGGGGCAAGCGTGCTCGACGCCTGCGCCGCGCCGGGAGGCAAAACGGCATGCCTTGCCGAGGCGATGCGCGGCACGGGCCGCGTCTATGCGTGGGACAAGCATGAACATCGCGTGGAGCTCATCCGCAGCATGGTCAAGCGCCTGCGCCTTGACAACGTCCGCCCGGCCGTGCGCGATGCCACCGTTATCAAACAGAGCCTGCTGGGGACGATGGACGCCGTGCTGGTGGACGCGCCCTGTTCCGGCCTGGGCGTGATGCTCTCCAAGCCGGACGTCAAATACCGGCATTCGCCGCAGACCATTGAGGCGCTCGTCAAGGAGCAGGAGGCGCTGCTGGACGCGTGCTGCGGCTATGTCAAGCCGGGTGGGACGCTTGTGTATTCCACCTGCACGCTGCTCTTTGAGGAGAACGCCGGCCAGGTGGAAAAATTCCTGGCAAAGCACGCGGAGTTTGAACCCGACGCACAGGGCATGGCGGCCGTGCTGCCCGCCTTCCTGAAGGAGCGTGCGCAGGGCCACATGCTTCAGCTGCAGGCGCACCGCGACGGTATGGACGGATTTTTCATCGCACGCATGCGGCGCAAGGCGTTATGACGAACGCGCTTGATTTGTCGGTGGCCCAGTGGGAAGCGGTGCTGAAAGCGGCGGGCGAGCCCGCCTTTCGCGCACGGCAGGTGTTCGCCTGGCTGCATAAGGGCGCGCGCTTTTCGCAGATGGCCAACCTCCCCAAAGCGCTGCGGGAACGCCTGGCGGCGCAATACGACGACGCGGGCGTCGTCATCGAAAAACGGTTCGTTTCCGAGCTGGACGGCACGGTCAAATACCTCTACCGCCTGTGTGACGGCAATTTTATCGAAGGCGTCCGCATGCGCTACCACTATGGCGACACGCTGTGCGTTTCCACGCAGGTGGGCTGCCGCATGGGCTGCCGCTTTTGCGCCTCCACGCTGGAGGGGCTTGCCCGCAACCTGACGGCGGGCGAGATCCTTGGCCAGCTCGTCGCGGCGCAGGCGGAGGGGAAAATCAACAACATCGTGCTCATGGGCAGCGGGGAACCGCTGGACAATTACGACAACACCGTCCGTTTTCTGCACCTGTTGCGGGAGAAGGGCGGCGTGGAGATGTCGATGCGCTCCGTGTCGCTCTCCACGTGCGGGCTTGTGCCGCAGCTGCGCGCGCTTGCAGGGGAGGGGCTCCCGGTGACGCTGAGTGTCTCGCTGCATGCGCCGAACGACGCCATCCGCCGTCAGGTGATGCCCGTGGCGGACGCCTACGGCATGGATGCGCTGCTGGACGCCTGCCGGTATTATCTGGAAAAGACGGGCCGCCGCGTCATCTTTGAATATGCGCTCATCGAAGGGCTCAACAGCGCTCCGGCCCACGCGCAGGAGCTGGCTGCGCGCCTGCGTGGCATGCAGTGCCATGTTAACCTAATTCCCCTCAACCCGGTGCCCGAGCGGCAATTGCGCGGTGCGACAAGGCGCACGGCGGAGGCTTTTTTGCAGGAATTGACACGGCTGCATATTTCCGCAACGATCCGCCGCGAGATGGGACGCGATATTTCCGGCGCATGCGGCCAGCTGCGGCGGCGCTATCTGCGCCGGGAGACGGAAACGCCAGGAGGTTTGTGATGCAATTTGCACTGCGGACGGATGTGGGCTGCGTGCGCGCGCTCAACGAGGATGCCGCCTATGCGGGCGAGACGCTGTTTGTCGTCTGCGACGGGATGGGCGGCCATAACGCGGGAGAGGTCGCTTCGGGGCTGGCCGTCTCTGCGCTGCGCGAAGCGTTGGACGGGGTGAAAAACCCGGGGATTCGGGCGCTGCGCACGGCGGTGGAACGGGCGAACGCACAGGTGCACGCTGCTGCCGCGGACGATCCGGCACGCCGGGGCATGGGCACGACGATGACGGTGCTGTGGCTCAGCGGCGAGCAGGCTTTTCTGGCGCAGGTGGGCGATAGCCGCGCATATCTTTTGCGCGGCGGCGTGCTGCGTCAATGCACGCATGACCATTCCATGGTGGCGGAAATGGTGCGCCAGGGGCGGCTGACGCCCGAGGAGGCGCGCGTGCATCCCCAGCGCAACCTGATTACCCGCGCGGTCGGGACGGGTAGGCGCGTTGAGGTGGATTTTTTTGAGGAACACAGACGGGTGGGGGACCGCTGGCTTTTGTGCTCCGATGGCCTTTGCGGCATTGTAAGCGACGAGGAAATTGCGCGGATGCTTTCGCAAAGCGGGCTGGAAGAGACGGCGGAGGCGCTGCTGCGCCTTGCGCTTTCGCGCGGTGCGCCCGATAACGTTACCCTCATCGTCGCCGAGGATGAGACGGGAGGTGAAGCCGGATGATCGGAATTGGCAAAGTGCTGGCAGGCCGTTATGAGATTAACGGCTTCATTGGCGAGGGCGGCATGTCGCGCGTGTGGCGCGCGTTGGATCAGAACACGGGGCGGACGGTCGCCGTCAAGGTGCTGCGGGAGGAATACAGCGAGGATGAAAACTTCATCCGCCGCTTTGACCGCGAGGCCCAGGCCGCCTCGCGCATGAGCCACCCCAACATCGTCAACCTGCTCGATGTGGGCGTGGACGAGGACGGTGTGCGCTATCTGGTGATTGAGTATGTGCAGGGCAATACGCTCAAGCGGCTCATCCAGGAATCGGGCGCGCTACGGCCGGAAATCGCGGCGCAGATTATCATCCGCGTGCTTGCGGCGCTGCAGCACGCGCATCAAAACGGCGTCATCCACCGCGACATTAAGCCGCAAAATATCCTCATCGATAAGGACGGCACGGTGAAAGTTGCCGACTTTGGCATCGCCCGCGTGGCAAACGCACAAACGGTAAACCAGACCGACGAAAGCGTGATGGGCTCGGTATACTATTTTTCACCCGAGCAGGCGCGCGGCGCGGCGGCGGATGCGCGCAGCGATATCTATTCCGTCGGCGTGGTGTTCTACGAGATGCTGACGGGAAACGTGCCTTTTTCCGGCGATACGCCCGTGGCCATTGCGTTTAAGCATTTAAAGGATATTCCGCCAAGCCCCGCGCAGGTCAATCCCGCCGTTTCCTCGGCGCTGGATTTTGTGGTCATGCATGCGATGGAAAAGCGCCCGCGCCGCCGCTATCAATCGGCGGAAGAGATGCTGCGCGATGTGCGCCTGGCGCTGGAACACCCCGATACGATCCTCGCCGCGCGCGAGGAGGCAAAGCTGCGCGAGAAAGAAGAGCGAGAGCGAGAACGCCATAACCGCCTGGTGCGCCGGCGCGTGCGCGTGATGCGCGCGATCCTTGTGGTTTCTTTTTCCGTGGTGTTCCTGGCGGCGGTGCTGACGGCGGCGTATGTCATTGTGCGCCATGTCTTTGAGGACCGCAGCGAGCTGGTGGAGGTTCCGGGCGTGATCGGCTATCTGAAGGAAGATGCAATTACCGCGCTGATTGCCGCGGGGATTGAGCCGTCCGTTGTCTATGACGAATATCCGCTCGTGAAGGAAAACATCGTGGCCGACCAGAGTGTTGCGCCCGGCACGCGCATCCGCCAGGGCGAATATGTGACCATCACCGTCAGCCGCAGCGCGTATGAGACGACGGTGCCGACAGTGACGGGCGTGCCACTGTCCGAGGCGCAGGAGCTGATTACAAGTGCCGGGCTTGTCGTCAATGAAATTGAAACGCAGCCAAGCGAGGCCGCTTCCATGATCGTCATCCAGCAGATCCCGTCCGGCGGTACAAACGCCAACCGAGGCGATGCCGTCAAGCTCATCGTCTCCGGCGGCATCGTCGTCATGCCCAACCTCCTGGGCATGACGCGGGCGGAGGCAGAGCAGACGCTGATCGCCTACGGCCTGACGCTCAGCGCCGTTTATGAAGAAGCCGTGGTGGACTCTAGCCAGGTTGGGTATGTCGCCTCGCAGACGCCGTCGGCGTATACGGAAATTTTGCCCGGATCGGCCGTGTCGTTTACCATCGGCAAAGCGTCTCCATCGATGTGTTCGGCGTTGATTGAGGTGGATTTGACGGAGCTGCCTGACGGCGGAACGGTGACCGTTGACGTCGTGGATGAAAACGGTGAAGAACAGCGGCAATATACCGAAACGTTCGACAAGGACCAGACGACTGCCGTTGTGGTGCTTTATCGAGAGGAAGCGGGCGAGATGGAGTATGTCATCCGCTTCAACGGCGAAGAGGTGAAGCGCGGCGTGGCTGTGTTTACGCAATGATGCGCGGAAGGATTGTGCGCGGCGTCGGCGGGTTTTATACGGTGCGGGACGCGCAGGGCGAGGAGTATGTGCTGCGTGCGCGCGGCCGTTTCCGCCGCGAGCGGAAGACGCCGCTGGTTGGGGACGAGGTGACCTTTACGCCCGGCTCGGGCGAGGAGCACGGCTGGTTGGATGAAATCCTGCCCCGCAGGAGCGAATGCCTGCGTCCGCCCGTGGCAAACGTCAGCCTGCTGCTGGTCGTATGCGCGCCGGAACCGGAGCCGGATCTGCTGCTGGCCGACAGGCTGCTTGTGCGCGCCGCCGGCGGAGGCATGCGCGCGGCGCTTGTCGTCAACAAGTGCGATTTGGACCCGTCGTTGGCGCAAGCGCTTTCCCGGCAATACGCCGGCGCAGGCGTGCCGGTGCTGGGCGTGAGCGCGAAAGAAGGCACGGGGCTTCAGGCGCTGGGCGGCGTGATGCGCGGCGAGCTTTGCTGCCTGTGCGGGCAGTCTGCCGTGGGCAAGAGCACGCTTTTGAACGCGCTGTGCTCCCTGGAGCTGAAAACGGGCGCGCTTTCGGAAAAGATCCGGCGCGGCCGGCATACGACGCGCCATGCGGAGCTGATTGAGCGAGACGGTTTTTGCGTGCTGGACACGCCGGGCTTTAGCTTGCTGGAATTGGAGGAAGGCATGGCGCCGGAGGCGCTGCGCACGTGTTATCCCGAGTTTGCCGGGCGCGAGGGCGCGTGCCGCTTTGCTCCCTGCCTGCATGACAGGGAACCCGGATGCGCCGTGCGCGAAGCCGTGCAGGCGGGGGAGATCAGCCCGGAGCGCTACGAGCGCTACCGCATCCTTCTGACACAGGTGCGCGAACGGTGGAAAAACCGCTACCATTGAGCGGATAGGAGGAAAGCAAAATGAAACGGGACATACAGGTTGCGCCGTCGCTTTTGAGCTGCGATTTTGGACGCATGGCAGAGGATATCGCCTCGCTCGAGCGCGCCGGGGCGGACATGCTTCACCTGGACGTGATGGACGGCACGTTCGTGCCCAACATTTCCTTTGGCCAGCCCGTCATCCGCGCCGTGCGTGCGCTGACGAAGCTGCCGCTGGACGTGCACATGATGGTGCAATCGCCGGAACGCTACATCGACGAGATGGCCGCCTGCGGGGCGGACATCATCACCGTGCACGTGGAAGCGACGCCGCACGTCCACCGGGCGCTGCAGCGCATCCGCGAAAACGGGAAAATCGCCGGCGTCGCGCTCAATCCGGGCACGCAGGCCGAAGCGCTGCGGTATCTGCTGGATGAGGTGGGGCTGGTGCTGGTGATGACGGTGAACCCGGGCTTTGGCGGACAAAAGATGATTCCCGCGGCGCTTGAGAAAATCGGTGCGGTGCGCGCAATGCTGGACGCGGCCGGCAGCGAGGCGCTGCTGGAGGTGGACGGAGGCGTCACGGCCGAGAATGCGCAGCTGTATACCGGCCCGGGCGCGACGCTGCTGGTAAGCGGTACGGGCGTATTTCATGCGGCAGACCGCGCGGCAGCCATCGCAAAGATGAAAGTGCGGCCGTAGCGCTTGCAATTCCTTCTTCCCAAACGGAAAGAGAGGAGAGACAATGGCGTTTTACTCCATGTCCCAGTTTCGGGAAAGAGTCGGCATTTCGCGAGAGGCGCTGCGCTTTTATGAGTCCAGAGGGCTGATTACGCCTCAGCGCAAAGAGGGAAGTAACTACCGGGTTTATAGCGATATGGACGGATTGGGCGTGCTGCGGATTAAGATCATGCAGTCCTTCCGCCTGTCGCTGGATCAAATCCGGGAGAGGTCTAAAGAAATTTCCCTTGCCGAGCAGGACGCTTATCTTACGCAGGTGGAAATGCACATGGAAGAACAGCTGCGCCATGTGCAAAACGAGCTGGCAAGAATCCGAAAAAACCATTCCTTTGTGCGCGATGCGATGGGCGCGCAGGGGGAGGTTTGCGAGCTGGATACCTATGGCATCTATAAGCTGATGTTGCTGGGAGAAGGCGTGCAAAGGGATATTCACATGGAAAAAACCGTGTCGCAATGGCTTTCACATATGCCGATGTGCGATGTCGGCTGGCACATTTCCCGCGAACGCTTGGAGGCTGCCGGGGACGAACCCATTCCAACCCAGATCGGCCTGATGATGCTGCCGCGATATGTGGACGAATACAACGTCAGCATCGCACCTCCCGTGTTCTTTTTCCCGCCAGGGCATTCCATCCGCATGATGCTGGGGCTGGAAAACCCCTTTGCAATCACCCGTGCGCAAGCACAGCCGCTCTTTGATTACGCCAGGCAACACGGGTACCGCATGGTTTCCGAAATCAGCGGCCGTTACAGCGGCTATGCCTGCGAAAATGGGGTGCCGCGATACTATTTCTCCATGCGTGTTCACGTGCAATGACACGCCGCGCTTAACAGGATAAACCCGCACAGCCGGAGGCAGCAAAACGCGCCTCCGGCTTTTATTTTCGTATCAATAATTTTTTCAATATTTTTTTCACAACCGTCTTGACTCGGTAGCGAGAACCGCTTGTATGCTCAAAACGCTCTGTTGGAAACATCATGGAAAGAAGGTATTTGGCATGAAGAAACTCGTTGCACTGTTCCTTTTGCTCGCCCTTGGCGTATGCACGCTCTGCCCCGCGCTGGCGCAGGCGGCATACACCGCGGGAACGTATACGGCGCAAGGCCAGGGCCACAACGGCATGGTCGAGGTTGAGGTCGTCTTTAGCGACAGCGCCATTGAAAGCATTCGCATTGTAAATCATAATGAAACGCCGGGCGTGAGCGATGTGGCGCTGGAACGCGTGCCGGAGGAAATCGTCGCCTACCAATCGCTGGCGGTCGATACGGTTGCGGGTGCAACGTACTCTTCCCAGGCTGTTTTGGATGCCGTTGCGGCGTGCGTGGAGCAGGCGGGCGGCGATGTGGAAGCGCTGAAAGCGGTTGCGATTGAAAAGAGCGTTTCTACGGAAACCGTTGCAATGGAAGCGGATGTGGTCGTTGTCGGCGGCGGCGGCGCGGGGCTTGCTGCGGGTGCGGCTGCGGCAGGCAAAGGCGCCAGCGTGATCCTGGTGGAAAAAATGGCGCAGCTGGGCGGCAATACCATCCTCTCCGGCTACGCGATGAACGCCGTGATGCCGGAAATCACCGCGAAAAACGCCAGCCGCACGGGTCAGGTTGAAACGCTGCAAGAGGTGCTGGAATACAATCCTGAAGATTTCGGCGAGTTTGCCGAGACGCTGGTAACCCTCCAAGGACAGATTGAAGAGTACCTTGCGGGAGACACGAGCGTGCTGTTTGACTCGGTCGAGTGGCATATGATTCAGACGTACCTGGGCGGCAAGCGTACCGGCCTGGACGGCGAAGTGGTGGAGCCGAAGCTTGAGTTGATCCGCGTTTTCTGCGAAGGGGCGGGCGATACCGTGCGGTGGCTGGAATCGCTGGGCGTTGCCTTTGACAACGAAAACCTGACGACACCTCCGGGAAGCATGTGGCTTCGCGGCCATGCGCCCCTTGACAATGCGCAGGAAATCAGCGCGCCGGCGGCTTATATCGAAGCGAACGGTGGGCAGATTCTCTACGAAACGCGCGCGTATGAGATCATGATGGAGGACGGCCGCGCCGTGGGCATCAAGGCGGAACAGGCGGACGGGACGCAGCTGGTGATCACGGCGAACAAAGGCGTCGTCATGGCGAGCGGCGGTTATGGTGAAAACCCGGAAATGGCTGTGGAATACAACAACTATTGGCCGGATCTGCCCAGCGACATTCCCTCCGACAACGCCAAGGGCATCACGGGCGACGGCATCATCATGGGCAAAGCGATCGGCGCAAACCTGGTAGGCATGGGTTATATTCAGCTGGTGCCGAAACAGACCATGCGCTTGCAGGCGGAAAACTATATCTTCGTCAATGGCGAAGGCCGCCGCTATGTCAACGAGTATTCCGAGCGCGACGAGCTGTGCGCCGCCACGCTGGCACAGGAAGTGGCGTATTCCATCTTTGATTCGGTCAGCGCGACAATTACCAACGACAACATGAGCATGGAAACCATTGACAACCTGGTTAAGACGGGCCAGATTTACCGCGCCGACACCATCGAAGAGCTTGCGGAGTTGATCGGCATTGATCCCACCGCGCTCAAGGAAGAGGTGGATCAGTACAACAGCTTCATCGATTCGGGCGTTGACACCGAGTTTGGCAAAAAACAGCTCGGCGTCAAAATTGAGCAGGCGCCCTTCTATGCCGACCAGCTGGTGATGAAGATCCACCACACGATGGGCGGCTTGGAGATCAACCCTGAGGCGGAAGTCATCAGCGTGGACGGCGAGGTAATTCCGGGCCTGTACGCGGCCGGCGAAGTCACCGGCGGCATCCACGCGGGCAACCGTTTGGGCGGCAACGCACTGGCGGATGCGTTTACCTTTGGCCGCATCGCGGGCGAAAATGCGGCCGAACAGGAATAACGCGCCGCACTCCTTTGCATCCCCCCGGCATTCGCCGGGGGTTTTTTCATGCGGAAAAACGCGTGTCAAACCGGCGCCTGTTCAAAACGGCAGGGGGCTATGGCGGCACCACTGCATGCGCCACCGAACACAGGCTGCCCGGCTATCATCCCCCAATGTACCTCCCGGACAAAAAATTTTTCTTTTTGGTTCTTTGCTTCACTTTTGCATCATATGAAGTCCGGGCGAAGGAGGGATGCCTATGGCACGTTACCTGTTTCCCGGCGGCAACACGGCGCTGGGATTTTTCAGCTTTTACGACCACATTTTGCCGGAAGAAGAGACGCGGCGCATGATTATCCTCAAGGGCGGGCCGGGGGTCGGCAAGAGCACGTTCATGCGGCGCATTGGCGCGGCGCTCGCCGAACGCGGGCATGCGGTGGAGTATTTGATTTGCTCCTCCGACCCGCATTCGCTCGACGGCGTCGTGGCGCGCAAAGCAGGCTTTGCGATTATTGATGGCACGGCGCCGCATATTGTGGACCCGCGCTTGCCCGGAGCGGCCGACAGCTTGGTGAACCTGGGCGCTTTTTTGGATGAAACTACGCTTAGCAAACGTAAGGATACCATCATGGCATTGCGCCGGGAGATTTCCGCCTGCTTTGCCCGTGCCTACCGGTATCTGGCCGCAGCACTGCTCCTGCGCGACGACGAGGCGGCAATCGGCCGGGCGACGGCGGACGAGGGCAAGCTAATGCGCATGCTGTCGCCGTGGATGCAGGAGCTGAAGGGAGAGGAAGAGGTAGGGGCGCCTGGGAAATCGCGCTCCATGTTTGCCTCTGCGATCACGCCGGAGGGCTATCTGCATCACCTGGAGACGTTCGGCGCGCGCCGGCTGTGGCGGATTACCGGGGATTGGGGAGGCGAGTCCAACCGGCTGCTGTCGCTGCTGCGCCATACAGCGCTTTTGCATGGACAGGACGTGGAGACCCTACATAGCCCGCTGAATCCACGGCGGGTGGAGCACCTTTACCTGCCGGCGATGGATTTGTTGATCACCACGGAGAACCGCTACCACGCCTTGCCTGAGGAAGCGGAGCGCACGCTGAACCTGGAGGAAGCCAGGGGGAGAGCGCCCACGGCGGCGGAGCAAGAAGCGATGCGCTTTAATGAGGAGCAGTTTGACCGCCTGCTTCACAGCGCCTGCCTGTCCCTTGCGCGGGCAAAAGCCCTTCATGATGAGTTGGAAGCGGAATATATCCCCTGCATGGACTTTGATGGCGTAGAGCATTGTTATGAACAGGTGGAGGCGCTGCTGCCGGGCGCCTGAGGCGGCCGGCGCTGTCAATGCCTGGCAACTTCCTTGACACGTCCGGCCCGGCCAGTATAATAAGGGGAGCGATCCCCCTGCTGTGGGAACGACGTGGAAGGGAATTAGACTTTCATATGAAGCGTTACATCGACTTACGGGACGCGAGCTGGGCGGAAAGGACGCTCAGCCGCATGCAGGAAGCGCGTCGGGAGATCTGCCTGGCCATGTTTGGCCGGGAACTCCCATGCGCAGGCGTCATTGACACACAGCCCATTGAAACGCTCGAGGCGCTCATCGCGGCGGGATGGGTGCGCGTCTCCAACGCGCCGGGCGATATGCTACGACGCAAGGCGGCCCGCCATGGCGTGATGGAAACGTTGGCGGACGACGCTGATTGCCTCTCGCCGCAGGAGCATATGCTTGTGGAGCGTATGCTTATTGCGGACGGCTCCACGTTTGCCGATACCGTTGCGGAGATGGAGGCGGCGTTGACGCTGCGGCTGCGGCTTTGGGCGGATGTCGGCGTGCGCGAGGGACGGCCGTGCGTGCGGTTGGATGAAAGCCTACGCGACGCGCTGCCTGCGCTTTTAATGCGCCCGCAGCATCATCAGCGCCGCAACCGTGTGTTTGTCTATCATGGGATGATTGGCGGGCTGCTGTATCTTTCAGGCTTTTTGGACAGCCGCATGCCACAGGAGCGCTTTATTGCCGAAGTGCTCGGCGAGAAGGATACGCCGCAGGCGCGCCGCCTTGCGCGCAACCATCTGGAAGCATCGTTTGATATGGCGGAACTGAAAGGCTGCCAGTTGCTCCTGCACGAAGCGCTGGCGCAGCCGGAGCCATTGCTGGAGATGCTCTGCGCATATGGACCCGCCGCCGTGCCTGGTTTCGGTTCGGGCCAACTGCTGGGTGCAATGAACGGCCTGTTGCCGGAAGAGGCGGGGCTGAACGCTAAGCTCGTGCGTGCACTGTGTGGCGTGCTGCGCCCCGGGACGAGCGCGGAGGATGTGGCGGAGGAGCTACGGCTACTTGTCAAGCAGGGAGCGACTGTGTCAGGCGTGCGCGAGGCGCTGTCAGAAAAGCTGTGCGTGATGCCTGGCCGCGAGCTGGACAACCTCTTGCGGGAGCTGTGCCGCCTGACGCCCGGATGGCTTTCCCCTGTAGGGACGGCAGTGCCGAGCCTTGGCGGAGCGGTGGCGGGGGTGGTGCATTGATCCGCTATGAGGCCGTCATTCCCGCGCAGGATGCGCCGATGACGGTGGAACAAGCCGTGCACGCACTGTTTCCGGACCTTTCTTCACGCCAGGTGCGCGCGGCATTTGCGCAGCGGGACGTCAAGCTGGACGGAAGGCGCGTGGCGGCGAAGGAGGACGCGCTTGCCGGAAGCCTGCTCGCCGTCTATGCGGGCGAGGCGGAAAACGCCGCGCAGATCGTCTTTGAGGACGATGCGTACCTTGTGCTCAACAAGCGGCAGGGCATGCCATCGCAAGGTCCTGGTTCTGCTGAAACGCTTTGCGCGCGCTACTGTGGCGCGTCCGTCTATGCTTGTCACCGGTTGGACGCGCAGACGGGCGGCCTGCTGCTGCTGGCAAAGACCGAGCGCGCGCGGGACGAGGCGATGGCTGCGTTTGCGCAGAGGAAAATCCATAAAACATATCGCTGCATCGTGCGCGGGACGCCATCCCCTGACGAGGCGGTGCTGCATGCCTTTTTGCGCAAGGACGCTAAAAAGGCGCGCGTGTATGTTTTTAGCACGCCCCAGCCGGGGGCGCTGCCCATCGAGACGCGTTACCGCCTGCTGGAGAGGCAAGGGGAGCTTTCTCGCCTGGAGGTGGAAATAGCCACAGGCCGTACCCATCAGATTCGCGCCCAGCTTGCCGAGATTGGCTATCCGATCCTGGGCGATGACAAATATGGTGACCGGGCGCTCAACCGGCGCTATGGCGCGCGGACACAAAGGCTCTGGGCCGTGCGCCTGACGCTGTGGGACGGCAGGACCTTTGCAGTGCAGGAACCGTTTTAAAACTTGCATCACAGTGAAATACGAAAGAGGAATGACGGATGATTCGCCTATATGCATCGGATTTGGATGGAACGCTGCTAAAGGACGCAACGCATTTTCATAGCGATGCGCTGGCGCTTTTGCGCGAACGTGTGGCGCAGGGCGCTATTTTTGTGGCGGTGAGCGGGCGCTCGGTGGCGTCGTGCCGCGTGCTGTTTGAAAGTGCGGGGTTTGCGCTGCGCTATTGCATCGGTGTCAATGGCGCGCATGTGGCGTGGGGCGAAACGGGTGAGACGTTGTGGATGCGGAGCATGCCGGAAGAGGCAGCGCGCGGCGCGGTAGAGATTATCCGCAGCATGGGCTTGCGCGCGTGCGTCTATGCGTCCCATGCCATCGCTTATTCTTGGCCGGGCGCGCTGGCCCGCTCGCATGAGCATGAGCTGTTTGAGCGCATGCGCTGCTATGGCGTAGAGACAAGCGAGGACGAGGCAGGGCTGGAGCGGGCGCTGCGCGGGCCTGTGCTGAAGGTGCTCGCCGTGCGCCGGGCAGACGGTTCGGACGAGCAGGCGTTTCTTAGCGCGCAGGCGATGTGTGCGGAAATGGCGGGCGTTGCGGTAACGAGCTCATGGTTTAACAACTTTGAGGTGATGAGCGCCGAAGCGGACAAGGGGAGCGCCTTGCTGGCGCTGGCGCGGCAGCTAGGCATTGCCCCGGAGGAAATCGTCGCCTTTGGCGACGGGGATAATGACGCGCCGATGCTGCGCGCCGTGGGTACGGGCGTTGCCATGGCGCATGGCACACAGCGCGCCAAGGAAGCCGCCTGCTGCCTGGCGGAGAGCGTTGGCGCCTGGTTGGCAGCGCAGAAAGATACTCAGATGGGTTGACATTGTTTGCAAACCCATCCATAATATTCATAAACAATCAAAAATCCCGCCTGAGTCCGGTCAATTTGGGCAAAACGGCGGCATCAGCAAAAGGAGGAGCTCTACCATGAAGCCGATCGCCAAATATGTCGACCATACGCAGCTTAAACCGGCCGCCCAGCGCGAGGCCATTGAAAAGCTTTGCAAGGAAGCGGCTGAGATGGACACGGCGTCTGTGTGCATCGAGCCGTATTATGTTTCCCTCGCCAAGCAGCTCCTTGCGGGAACCGACGTGAAGGTATGCACGGTGATCGGGTTCCCTCTGGGCCAGAACAAGACGGCCACGAAGGTCTTTGAGACGGAGCAGGCGTACGAGGACGGTTGCGACGAGTTCGACATGGTCATCAACATTGCCGCGCTCAAGGACGGGATGGACGATTACGTGCGCGATGAAATCGCCGCCGTCGTCAAGGCTGCCAAGGGCCGCCTGGTGAAGGTGATCATCGAAACCGCGCTGCTGACGGACGAGGAAAAGGTCCGTGCGGTCCGGCTTTCCTGTGAGGCGGGCGCGCATTTTGTCAAGACGTGCACCGGCTTTTCCGGCGGCGCTGCCAACGTGCACGACGTTGCGCTGATGAAAGCAAATGTGACCGGCAATGTGGAGGTGAAAGCCTCGGCGGGGATCCGTTCCTACGCGGATGCCAAAGCGCTCATCGATGCTGGCGCCACGCGCCTTGGTACCTCGGCGGGCGCGACCATCATTGCTGAAAGCAAAGCCGGATGAGGAAATACAAAATGGTGCTAAAAAATGCAGATTCGCCACAGATTTTATGATCCCGGGGAGGCATAGTACATTTTTTAAACCGGATATCGAAGCTCTGTGGAGATGAATGCTACTTTAAACCGGATATCGAAGCTCTGTGGAGATGAATGCTACGGCTCTGATCAT
>DVLH01000034.1 GCA_018715585.1 Candidatus Aphodomonas merdavium | reverse complement strand
GTCAACACGGGCATTGCCGAGGTACCCATGGGCTGCTCGCTGCGGGATTTGGTATATAAGGTGGGCGGCGGACTACCAAAGGGCATGCATTTTAAAGCCGTGCAGTTGGGCGGCCCTTCCGGCGGATGCATCACGGCAATGCACCTGGATACGCCTGTCACCTATGAGGCGCTGACAGCGCTGGGAGCGATTATGGGTTCGGGCGGCGCCATCGTGATGAGCGAAAACACGTGCATGGTGGATACGGCCCGCTTCTTCCTGGACTTCATCCAGGACGAGAGCTGCGGCAAGTGCGTCCCCTGCCGGATTGGCACGCGCCGCATGCTGGATATCCTCCACAGGATTACCGGCGGCCGCGGAACGATGCAGGACCTGGAGGACCTGGAAGCGCTCTCGTATAACATCCGCGATTGCGCGATGTGCGGCCTGGGGCAGACGGCGCCCAACCCCGTCCTGTCCACGCTTAAATATTTCCGCCAGGAATATATCGACCATATTCAAAACCACCGCTGCGCAGCGCTGGTTTGTTCCGCGCTCGTGCACTACCGCATCGATCCGGACAAGTGCAAGGGCTGCACGATGTGCAAGCGCAACTGCCCCACGGGCGCCATCCTGGGCGAAGTGCGGCAGACCCATATGATCAACGAGAGCGTCTGTATTTCCTGCGGCGTATGCGCGCAGAACTGCAAGTTCGGCGCAATTTCGCGCTACAGCGGCGATTGACGGCACGCTTGCACCGCGCCGATAGAATACTGGGAGGTTCATTATGGCAGAGACGATCCAACTTATCATAAACGGCAAGCACTATGAGGCCATGAAGGGCCAGACGATTTTGCAGGCCGCGAAAATGAACGGCATTTATATCCCCAGCCTATGCTATCTTGAGGGCGTCCACCAATACGGCTCCTGCCGCGTGTGTATGGTGGAGGTGCAGGGCTTCCGCACGCTCGTGGCCGCCTGCATGGTGGAGGCCAAGGATGGTATGGTGATCCGCACCAACTCCGCCCGCGTCCGCCATGCGCGCAAGATGAACATCGAGCTGATCCTCTCCGAGCATCCGCAAAGCTGCTTGAGCTGCGGGCGCAACGGAAGCTGCGAGCTGCAAAAGCTCGTGGCCGAACAGGGCATCGACCATGCGCACTTTAAAGGCTCCCTGCGCACGGCGGAGATGGAGATCGGCCTTTCCATCACGCGCGATACGTCCAAATGCATCCTCTGCCGCCGCTGCGTCACCATCTGCAACGAAATCCAAAAGGTTGGCGTGCTCAACGCGCAGAACCGCGGGTTTAAGACGTTCATTGGCCCGGCCATCGGCAAGCATGTCAGCGATGTGGACTGCACCAACTGCGGACAGTGCACGCTCGTTTGCCCCGTGGACGCGCTGAGCGAGACGAGCAGCATCGACAAGGTATGGGATGCGCTGGGCAACCCGGACAAGCATGTAGTTGTGCAGACGGCGCCGGCCGTGCGCGTGAGCATTGGCGAGGAGTTCGGCTTGCCGGCGGGCACGCCCGTTACGGGCAAGCTTGCCTCCGCGCTGCGCCAGCTGGAGTTTGACGAGGTATTCGATACAAACTTCGGCGCAGATTTGACCATCATGGAGGAAGGCAGCGAGTTCCTCAGCCGCGCCAAGGCCGTCCTCACGGGCGGGCATGCCGCTTTGCCGCTGATTACCAGCTGCTCGCCCGGTTGGGTGAAGTTCCTGGAGCACCGCTATGCGGGGCTGATCCCCAACCTCTCCACGTGCAAAAGCCCGCACATGATGGAAGGCGCGATTATCAAGAGCTACTACGCCGAAAAGGCGGGCATCCATCCGGAGGATATTTTCGTCGTTTCGATCATGCCGTGCACGGCTAAAAAATTTGAAATTGCCCGGCCGGAGATGATGAACGGCGGGCTGCCCAACGTGGACGCGGTGCTGACGGTGCGCGAGCTGGCGAAGATGCTGCGCGAGGCGGGCATCGATTTCGCCAACCTGCCGGATGGCGAGTACGACTCCCCCATGGGCAACGGTACGGGTGCGGCGGACATCTTCGGCGTGACGGGCGGCGTGATGGAAGCGGCGCTGCGCACGGTGTACGAGCTGGTGACGGGGCGCGAGCTTCCGTTTGAAAAGCTGCGCGTGCTGCCCATCGAGGGCAACCGCATGATCAAAAAGGCGTCGCTGACGTTTGAAAACGTGTTGCCGGAATATGCGTTCCTGGAAGGGTTTACGGCCAACGTCGCCGTTACGAGCGGCTTTGAAGGGGCGGGAATCCTCATGGACGAGATCGCCTCCGGCAAGGCGGACTATCATTTCGTCGAGGTGATGGGATGCCCGGGCGGATGTATCGTCGGCGGCGGACAACCGCGCAACTACACCCTCAGCAAGTGGCACGACCGCGCGCAGGGCATCTACCATGAAGACGAGCGGAAACCGCTGCGCAAGAGCCACGAAAACCCGCAGGTGAAACAGCTCTATGCCGAGTTCCTCGGCACGCCGCTGAGCCATGTCAGCCACGAGCTGCTGCACACCACCTATACGGACCGTTCCTCCATCCGCTGAGCGCGCTATGCGCTTTGGCCGCCGCCTTTTCCGCAAGGCGGCGGCACTTTTTTTCGTACAGGCGCTTGCGCGCAACCTGGCGGCACGAGGAAAAAAGCGGCAATTTTCTCTTGCGCCGCGTGCGGCGATGTGATAAAATGTTTCAAATTTTTCAATCCCTTTGCGGAGGAGGGTTTGCTTGTTTATCGTTGATACGCATTGCGATACGCTGCTGGTGCGCGCAGGGCTTGGCGATGCGACAGTGCCTTGCGTGACCCCACAGACGCTGCGCGCGGGCGGCGTGACCGTGCAGGTGTGCGCGCTGTTTGCGGGTTCGTTTGGACCAGACGCCCAAGGGGCGCAAGCGCCTGCGACGATGGCGGAGGCAGAGCTTGGCGCGCTGCCGCAGCTGACGGAAAACGGCGTGCGGCTTGTGGAGAGCCCTTCGCAGGCGCGCGAGGGAGAAACGTGCTGCATGCTCTCCCTGGAGGGCGCAGAGGTGTTCGGGGATTCCCTCGACAGGCTGCGCCAGCTGCGGGCGCTGGGCGCACGGCTTTGCGCGCTGACGTGGAACTTTGAAAACCTGCTGGCCTCCCCGCACTGTGCCCATGGCCAGCGCGCGCTCAAACCGTTCGGCTGGGAGTGCGTGCGCGAGATGGCACGGCTGGGGATGGCGGTGGACGTCAGCCACCTGGGCGAGGGCGGATTCTGGGACTTAATTTTCCACGCGCCGCTGCCGCCAATGGCAAGCCACTCGTGCTGCCGCGCACTGTGCCGCCATACGCGCAACCTGACGGATGACCAGATTCGTGCGCTGATTGAGTGTGGTGGGTATATTGGGGTCAATTTCTATACGCGCTTTGTCAAGGAGGAAGGGCCGTGCACGCTCGAGGATGTGTGCGACCATTTCGTGCACATTGCGGAGCTCGGCGGGGCCGGGAACATGGGGCTGGGGTCCGATTTCGACGGGATTGACTCGGCGCCACAGGGGCTTCAGAGCCCGGCGGACGTGCCTGCGTTGCTGGAGGCGCTACGCGGCCGCGGTTTTACCCAACCGGAGATCGAAGGAATTGCTGGCGGAAACTTTTTAAAATACTTTCAACCGTTTGAAGGGCGCGCCGTGAGTGCTTGAAGGGAGGAGATTGCAATGTTTTGTGCCGATAAAATGCGCGAGGGATTGACGTTTGACGATGTGCTGCTGGTACCACACCGCAGCGATGTGCTGCCCAAGGATGTTTGCTTGCAGATGGAGCTGATTGCGGGCATCAAGCTGAACGTGCCGATGCTCAGCGCCGCGATGGACACCGTGACGGATGCGCGGCTGGCCATTGCGATGGCCCGAGAGGGCGGCATGGGCGTCATCCACAAGAGCATGCCCATTGCCGAGCAGGCCGCGCAGGTGGATAAGGTCAAGCGCAGCGAGCATGGCGTGATTACCGACCCGTTTTTTCTCTCGCCGGAGCATAAGGTGCGCGATGCGCTGGCGCTGATGAGCCGCTACCGCATCTCGGGCGTGCCCATCACGCGCGGGAAGAAGCTCGTGGGCATTCTGACCAACCGCGACCTTCGCTTTGAGGTGGATGAGGATCAACCGATCGGCGAGGTGATGACGAGCGAAAATCTGATTACGGCGCCCGCAGGGACAAGCCTTTCGGAAGCCAAACGCATCCTGGCAAAATATCGCATTGAAAAGCTGCCGCTGGTGGACGATGCGTTCAACCTTGTGGGGCTGATTACCACCAAAGACATTGAAAAGGCGGTCAAATATCCCAACAGCGCCAAGGACGTCAACGGCAGGCTGCTGTGCGGCGCGGCCGTCGGCATTGCGCACGATACGCTTGAGCGCGTGCGCGCGCTGGTGGCGGCGCGGGTGGATGTGATTGTCGTGGATACGGCGCATGGCCACAGCGAGGGCGTGCTGAAAATGGTGGAGCGCATCCGCATGGCGTTCCCGTCCTTGCCCATCATCGGCGGCAACGTGGCCACCAAGGAAGCCGTGCATGACCTGGTCAGCGCAGGCGCCAACTGCGTCAAGGTCGGTATCGGCCCCGGTTCCATCTGCACCACGCGCGTGGTCAGCGGCATCGGCGTGCCGCAGATTACGGCCGTGGCCGATTGTGCGCAGGAGGCGGAGAAGCTGGGCGTGCGGATCATCGCCGACGGCGGCATCAAATACTCCGGCGACATCGTCAAGGCACTGGCGGCCGGTGCGAGCGCCGTCATGCTCGGCAGCCTTCTGGCGGGCACGGACGAGAGCCCGGGAGAGATGGAGATTTACCAGGGCCGTTCCTTCAAGGTATACCGCGGCATGGGCTCGCTGGCGGCCATGGCCGCCGGCGGAAAGGACCGCTACTTCCAGGAGGACGCGAAAAAATTCGTCCCCGAAGGTGTGGAAGGCCGCGTGCCGTACAAGGGTGCGCTGTCGGAGACGATCTTCCAGCTTGTGGGCGGCGTGCGCAGCGGCATGGGCTATTGCGGCGCCAAGGACATCGAGACGTTGCAGCGCACGAGCGAGTTTGTGCGCATCACCGGCGCGGGGCTGGCCGAGAGCCATCCGCATGATATTTACATCACCAAAGAAGCTCCCAACTATTCTCGTGGGATGGATTGATCTGCGGTGGCGCAGGGCGGCATGCCCTGCGCCGCTTTTTTTGCCGCGGCAAAGCGCCGCGCAAAAATTGCCATCTTTTGGCGCACGCTGTACATTTTTCGCAAAATCCGCTATACTTGCATCGCTTCTTTGAAAAAAACGCGGCTGCTGCGCTGATGGAAAATTTTTGCGTGCGAGCGCATAGGCTGGAGCGTCCGGCGTCGGACAGGCCATGGGCGGTGATACCGCCGGCATTTTGTGAAAAGGGGGAGGAGAATGCGCATGCGCAAACTTGCGGCGTTTTTGCTGATACTTGTGTTAACGTCCACGCTCACCT
>DVLH01000285.1 GCA_018715585.1 Candidatus Aphodomonas merdavium | reverse complement strand
CCATCGCTCAGCACTTCCCCAGTATTTCTTTTTCAAAAAACGCCCGCGTCGTCTCCGGCGAAACTGAAAACAGCTTCCCGTCCACCTTCACCGATACGCCGTGCACGCATTCCCCCATGCAAAACGCGCCCGTCAGCTCCACTTTTTCTTTTAGATTATGTTCAGCGACAAGTTCCTGCAGCTCTTCCACCACCTGGCGCGAGCCTTTTAAATAGCAGGAGCTGCCGATGCAGATTGCAACTAACATGCCCGTTTCCTCCTCAGGTGCCCGATGCGCCGTCAATCCATTTCATCATGAATGCACGCTCGCCAAACCTTCCTTTGACCAGGTGCGATGCCGCCACGACGCCCAACCACGCGCGCACCGACTCCTCCGCCGTGCCGCTTTTTTGGCAAAACAGCGCCATGTACTTTTCCGCCGTATCCTCGCGTCCCTGCATGCAAAAGAGCAGATACGTCCTTGCCGCATCCGCCGCGGGATTGCCCTGCGTGGCATGGCTCCAATCCAGGACGAACGGCGTCCCGTCCGACCGCACGAGCACGTTGGAGGGGATGAAATCGCCGTGGCAGAGCGCGTTTTTCCGCTCCAACCCCGCAAGGCGCTCCAGCAGCGCCGCGCGCGTCTGCTCCGGCAGGCCTGAAATCTCGATTTTGCGCGTCATTTTATCAAAGAGGTTTGTCATCAGCGGCACGCTCTGCCGGTGCACTTGGCATTGCAGCGCCGTAAACAGGTCGAGGTACTCGTCGTAGCGCTCGGGATGGTCCACCATCAGCTGCTGCAGCTTGTCCCCTTCGATGTATTCGGACTCAATCGTCCACTTGCCTTCCAGCCTCAGCACGCCGAATATCTTGGGGATCGACAGGCCCGTCTCCTCCACGCGCGCCTGGTTGAGCGCCTCGTTGAGCACGTCCGCCTTGGAATAGTCCTTATCGAACACCTTTTCCACCCGATCCCCGTCAAGATAGAGGATTTTCGACGTTCTGACAGCCAGAATCCTGTCTGCATGGATGCTCATTCCCGCTTCCTCCTCCCCTGATTCCGCGCACAATGGCGCGCATTTTATCGATCTTCCGAAATCGATACGTATTGTACTCTATTGCATCCCGGGAATACTAATGCAAATAGAGCATGTCAGCATGTATAAATTGATATATATCGCCGCCAGAAAAAGCGGTTTATCACCGCTCGTTCCCGGCACACCGGCGCAGTGCTGTCACAAAATCACAATCCGTTTGAGAAAGCTGGACGCCTTTTTTATAAAGCAGCACGTCGCACACAGCCCGCTGCGAAGCGGCGGCCGGTTTCATCACAAAGCCGTAACGGTCCAGTACCTGCTGCGGCAGCGGAGGCGTCCAGAGGTACGCGTGGGGCATTTGTTTGATCATTTCCAGCCACGCACTGCGCCCGTATACATACGCACGCCTGCGCCCGGCAGGCCGCGCCGCCTCTGCGGCAAGCGCTTCATCGGGCACAATTTCCAGCATCTGCGCAAGGTCCGCCTCTTCCACCGCCTCTTGCGAAGCCAACGGGCAATTTTGCGACACCAGCACAGCGCATGCAAACGTGCCCAGCGCTTCGTTAACAAGGCCGCGCTGTGCAAAAAGGCGCTCAAAATAGCGAGACCGCCCCGCGCAGTAGCGCACCATGCCCAGGCGGCATTCTCCCTGCGCCACGAAGTCTACCACGCCCTGCACGCTCGTCTCCCGGTAGCTGATCGAGGCGGCTTGCTGCGGCGGAAGCGATGCGGCAAAACCCGCAAACGCACTTGCGGCATACCCGACGAAAGGCGCGGCAAAGGAAACGCAGGCCGCTTTGCGGCTCCCCTGTCCAAACGCCTGCTCCAATGCCTCCATCTGGCGCAGCACCGCTCGGGCGCGCTCCAAAAACGCTTCGCCCTGCGCCGTCGGCACGATGCCGCGCGACGTGCGGCGAAAAAGATCCACGCCCAGTTCTTCCTCCAGCTCCCGAATTGCACGGCTGAGGTTAGGCTGGCCCATATAGAGGTTTTCCGCGGCCTTTGTAATAGAGGCCGTCGCAGCGACCTCCACCGCATATTTCAGCTGCAATAGATTCATAAACCCCTCAGGAGAGCAGGCGCTTGGAAAGCACGGCCAGCGAAGAAGCCAGGTTCTCGTTTTCAATGGACACATCCTCCGGCGCGCGCAGGATGGTCGGTGCAAAGTTCCAAATGGCTTTCACGCCGCAGGCGACGAGCCTGTCGCACGTTGCCTGCGCCTGTGCCAAAGGCACGGTTAGAATAGCCAGGCGGATCTCGTTGCCGCGGCAAACCGTTTCAATTACGTCCATGCCCAGGACCGGCTTGCCATGCACGCACGTGCCCACGACGTCCGGCGCCACGTCAAACCCAACGACGATGTCGATGCCGTAATCGCTAAACCCGTCGTAGGACAGCAGCGCCTTGCCCAGATGGCCCACCCCCACGAGCATCGCCTGCACGCTGCGGTTGCAGCCAAGGCATTCCTCCAGCTGCGCGATGAGCTCCTCCAGCACATAGCCCGTGCGGGGCCGCCCCGTGCCGCTGACGGCGCCCAGGTCCTTGCGCACCTGCACGTCGTTGAGGCCGAACGCCTCTGCCACGGCCGTGGCGGAAATCGTCGTTTGCCGCTGGCGGATCGAGCGCAGATAGTGCAGGTACACCGGCAAACGGCGCAGCGTTTGAATGGGAATGTTTCCTTCCTTCATCGACAAGGCCCTCCTCCCCGGCATGCGCCGGGCGTCCCTCCGCGGTTTTGCGTGCGCACCGAGCAAAAAAACTGCGTAGCGTTACGGTGCGTTTTTACGATAAATGGCGCGCATGCTCTCCAGCGCACTTTCCAGCGCAAACGCCTGCGCATCTTCGTGCGCCTGCCGGGCAAAACGCATGCGCTCCTGTGGCGATTGTTCCAGCTGCAAAAGCGCCTGCGACAGCGCTTGAGCATCGTTGGGAACCAGGCGGCCGTTGGCGCCGTCTAAAATCAAATCGCGCGTACCACGATTCTCAACGCACACAGCCGGCAACCCACAAGCCATTGCCTCGACTACCGCCATGCCCAGCCCTTCGCGCAGCGAACAGAACACAAACACATCCGCCATTTGGTAGTATTCTTCCACATTCTCGCAATATCCGGCGAATGTCACTTGCTCCGCTACGCCCTCGCGGCGCGCAAGCGCTTCGTACTCCGGCCGCATGGCCCCTTCACCGCAGATCACCAGCCGCGCCTTTCCCTCGTGCATCCGCGCCAATGCGGCAATGGCCAGGCCATGGTTCTTGTTGCGGTTCAGCTCGCCCACGCTAAGCATCACGAACGCATCTTCCGCAATGCCAAGCCGTGCCCGTATAAGCGCGCGCTTGGAAGCATCCGCCGAAGAAAAGCGCGCCAAGTTGCATCCAACGCCTCGCATATACGAAACTTGCGCGGCGCCAAAGCGCTTTGCCCGTTCGTAATCCTCCCGATTAATGGTGATGATAACGTCTGTCAAGCGCGCCAGCACCCGTTCCACAGGGTAATAGAGGAGCCAGTTGATCAGCGGCGCCCCGCTGAAAAAATGGAACCCATGGGCAGTATAAAAAACTTTCGTCCCCTTGCGCCGCGCTTGCCTTGCCGCCAGGCGCGCCATCACGCCGCCCACGGGCGTGTGGCAATGCACAACGTCATACCCGCCGTCGTTGATGATTTTCTTCAACTCCCGATATGCTTTTATGTTTGTTTTGGCAAATGGCGAACGGGAAAACGGCAGGTCATAAAACGTGTCGCAGTAAGGAATCCGGCAAGCCTCGGGAGGATCATAGTCGTTGTGCGCCGCTACCGCCGTCTCCCAACC
>DVLH01000284.1 GCA_018715585.1 Candidatus Aphodomonas merdavium | reverse complement strand
CGATACGAGCGAAAAGATCATGACGCTGCCCAGCGCGGGCGAGGAATGACGCCCACGCGCAAAGGCGTTGCCCCGCCGCGGCCGTACCCGGCTGCGGGAGGCAACGCCTTTTTTGCACCTTTCAAGGGTTTGCGGACAATGGCATGGGCGTATCGGTGCCGTCCACCTTGCCCGTTATGGCGTCGATGGTTACGGAGAACGCGCTGGTAGGGTTGTCGCTGTCGTCCAGGAAGAATACGATGTAAACCGGTCCGCCGCGGGAAACGCCCTGCGCAAGGGGATCGACGGTTTTGTACCATACGCTCCTTTGATAGGAAGCCATATCGTAGCCAATGGACGCCAGACGGTCGCAGGCAATCTGCACCGCCTCCGCCTCGGTCAGATCTTTTTCGCTGGGCACGCCGTTGTCCTCGTCGAGCAAATCCGCTTTTTCCTGCAGGGACAAGGCCCAGATGCTTTTGCCCCCGGCCAGATGCCCGTATTGCTCATAAATCTCCGTTACGGATGGCGGGAGGCTTTTTGCTGCGCCGGCGGCGCTCGTGCGGGCGCGCGCCGCGCTTTCCGCCGGATGCGCTATGCCTGTGTCCGGGTCGGCAATGACTTCGCCGTTTTCATCGACGACGGCGCTATAGACCTTTTCCAGATAGGTGTCGCTGCCCTCCCGATATTGCTTGAACTGGACGTTCCAGCGCTTGTAGTCCGGGCGCTGCGCCGTCACATAGAAATCGGCGACAGGGCGCATGCTGTCCATGAAACGGTCGTCGAAGCCGTATGCGGCCTGAATCGCTGCGCGGGCAATGGCGATGGCATCTTGCTCGGAGACGGCTTCCGCGCAAGGGGCCAGGAGCGTGTCGGGTGACTGCGCGTCCGTGTTCTGCTGCAAAATGCTGTTCCACCACGCGCGCTGCTCCGGCGCCCATGTATCCTCATGCCCCAGCACGGCGTAGGTGATGAGAGAAGAATGAACCTCCCGCACATCGTCTTGCCCCGTGAGCTTGCACATGAGCCGGTCCGCGGCGTCCGCTTTCTCCTGTGCTGCCGCCGTTTCGCTGGCGAGCAGGAGGGTATCTTCCGATTCGGGCAGATAGCCCATGGCGGCAAGGTCCTTCGCCAGCTGGATCCTGCGTGCGGCGGGCCACTGCGCATAATCCCCTAGCTCCTGCTCCGCCTGCTTCATTTGGGGCACATAGTCCTGCCACAGCAGCGTTGTGGCGGTGGCGGCAATCCCGGCCAATAGCAGCACAAAAAGCAATACCAGCTTGACCGAAACCTTCTTTTTCGGTTTCGCTTTTGCTTTTGCCTGCGCTATCGCCCGCCGCGCGAGAAAGGGATCGTCCTCCAGGCCACAGAGCGCTGTGTTCATCGCGTGCTGAATCTGCCGTACCTTCTCCTGCTTATTCATGCGTCTGCCTCCCTTCCAGCGCATCCCGCAGCCTGTCCCTGGCGCGCACGAGCCGCTTTTTTACGGCGGACGGCGATAGGCCCAGCGCCTCGCCCGTCTCCCGCAGCGTCATATCCTGATAGTAATATAGCAGCGTAACCTCGCGCAGCTTCTCCGGCAACGCCAGGATGGCTATCGTCAGCTCGCGGCTTTCCAGGTCCGCGCTGCCTGCCGCCACGGGCAGATCCTCCAGCGTGACGCGCCTGTCGATCCGCCGGAACCACGCGCTCCTGCGCATGTCCCGGCAGGTGTTGACGGCGATGCGGACAAGCCACGTTTTTTCGCTGCACGCCCCGCGCCAATCGTCCATCGCCCTGTAAGCCTTCACAAACGTTTCCTGTACGGCATCCTTTGCCTGCTCCGCATCGCGGAGCATCGCGTAGCACATGCGGCGAAGGCTTGTCTGGTGCCGCTGCACCAGCGCCGTGAAGGCCAGGTCCTTTTGGCTGTCCGGGCCTGTGGTAACGCTCATTTGCTGCTCACCTTCCTTGCGTATTTGCCCCTTGCCGGCGGGCGCGCCGCCGGTGCGGGAACCCCTTCTCTTTTACTGATATAGACGAAGCGGCACAGGCGTTTGTGTACCTTTCGCAAAGAATTCTTTGGAAACGGCTTTGCAAAGCGCTACGCGCTGCGCGGGCCGCTGGCAAAGCCTGCAAACGCAAAAATTGCCCCCGATTCAAAGGAAAATCGGAGGCAATTTCGTTTTTTCAGCCCGCTGCGCCTGCGGGTCTTCCTGGCACACCGGCAGGCTGCTGGCGCTGCCGCCGTCCGGAGCCTACGCTGCGCGCAGGCAAGACAGGCCCTTTTTGCCGGACGTCAATGGTCGTCGCCGGGGTAGCCGCGCCCTTCGCGGTATGCCTTCATGATGCTGGCAAAGATGTCCTTGCTGGAAGGGGGCGTCCAGGTGATTGCGTTTGCGCCTGCTTCAATCGTGGCGTAAATCGATTCGTCGGTGGTGCCGCCGCTTGCCATGATGGGGATTTCGGGATAGCGTTTGCGGACCTCCTGAATGATCTGCGGCGTGGCGCCTGCGCCGGCAACATTGACAATGGAAACGCCCGCCTCGATCTGATCGATAACGCGCTCCTCCCACCTTGCAACGGTGACGACGACGGGAATATCGATGTTTGCGGCGATCTGGTGGATAACCTCCGGGGCGGTGGGGACGTTGACGACAACGCCCGCCGCGCCCTGCATTTCGGCGAACGAGGCGAGGCGGATGACGCGTTCCCCCTTTGTCAGGCCGCCGCCGATTCCCGTAAAGACGGGGATTTCCGCCGCCGAAAGCAGCGCCTGGTTGATGACAGGCTGCGGGCTGAAAGGGTAGACGGCCAAAATGGCGTCGGCGTTGATGTTGCGGATGATCGCCAAATCCGTGGTAAACACCAATGATTTAATCCGGCGGCCAAACACGACGATTCCGCTACAGCGGTAAATGGCTCCGGGAATACGCAGGGAAACTTTTCGAAGTTTTCCGTCGATGCGTGGAATGTCCTGTCTTTTCATGGCCTTTTCCCTCGCTTTCTTTAGAAATTCTTTGCCGCCCGCCGTGCATTATGCATCGCGCGATAACAGCATGGAAAGCAGCTTGTTGCTGCGGGCGATAAAGGCGCTGAGCGCCTGGGCTTCCAGGGGTTCGCGCGCCATCTGGGCCAGGTCGAAAACCTGCCGGCAGATTTCCAGCGTTTCTTCGTTTGCCTCGCGCTTTGCAAGCGCCGCCACGACGGGGCTGCGGCTGTTGAGCGTGAGCTTGCACTGCGCCGGCATGGCGAAGTTTCCGCCATAAATACGGGACATATCCTTGAAACGGCGCGCCTGCTCATCCTCGGTTACCATGGCCGGGAGCGCCTCATCGCGCAGGGCCGTTACGGTGACGTCGAGCTTGTCGTCGCCGAGGGCGTCGCGGAAGAACGCCGTCAGCTTTCCAGCGTCGGGCTGTTCCTGCGCGGCGTCCGCGTCGGCCGTCAGGCCGTCCACGCCCGCGTCCACGCGGCTGAACTTCACATCGCTGTTTTTAAACTCCAGGAAGGAAATATAGTTGACGTCGATGAGCGAGTTGAGCAGCGCAACGCCGATGCCCTGGCTTGTGTACATCGCGATGGCCGCGGCCTGCAGCGTGGCGTCCGTGGCGTAAAAGACCTTGTTTTCCGCTTTTTCACGGTTGGCCTCCAGGTACTGTGCGAGCGTCACATACGTGCCGTCCGTCAGCTTAAACAAAAGCGCGTCCTTCATCCGCTCATAGAAGCTTTCGTCCTTCATGCAGCCGTATTTGATGAAGGGGTTGATATCGTCCCAATATTTTTGATAGTTTTCGCGCTCGGTATTAAACAGCCCCGTCAGCTTGTCGGCTACCTTGCGGGTGATATAGGCCGAAAGCTTTTTGACATAGCCGTCGTTTTGCAGGAACGAGCGGGAGACGTTGAGCGGCAGGTCCGGGCAGTCGATGACGCCCTTGAGCAGCGTGAGAAACTCCGGAATCACTTCTTTGATGTTGTCGGCTACGAACACCTGGCCGCTGAACATCTTGATTTGCCCTTCCGCTACGCCGCCAAAGTCCTGGCGTAGCTTGGGGAAATAGAGGATGCCCTTGAGGTTGAAGGGGTAGTCCACGTTCAAATGCACATAGAAAAGCGGCGGTTCAAAATCGTGGAATACCTTGGTATAAAACGCTTTGTATTCCTCGTCGGTGCAGTCGGACGGGTTTTTCAGCCACAGCGGGTTTGTGTCGTTGATGGGCTGCTCTCCCTTGCCAAGGAAAATTGGCACGGCCATGAACGCGCAATATTTCTCCAGCGTCTCGCGCAGCGTGTGCTCGTGCAGGAACTCATGCTCCGCCTCCGCCAGATGCAGCGTGATGGTGGTGCCGGGCAGGTCGCGCGAGCCTTCGTCGATTTCGTAGCGCATGCCGTCCTCGGACGTCCAGCGCACGCTTGCGGCGTCCTCGTGGAAGCTAAGTGTGTCGATGGTTACTTTGTCCGCTACCATGAACGCCGAATAGAACCCCAGGCCAAAGTGGCCGATGATGCCGCCCTTGGGGTTCTTCTCGTCGCCGTATTGTTTGAGAAACTCTTCCGCGCCGGAAAACGCCACCTGGTTGATGTACTTTTCGACCTCTTCGGCTGTCATGCCGATGCCGTTGTCGATAAAGCGCAGCTCGCCCGCCGCCTCGTCCGCTTCCACCGTCACGCGGTATTCTACCTCTGCGCCGGGGTCGGCAATTTTGCGCTTGGCAATAGCGTCGCAGCCGTTGGCTACGAGCTCACGGATAAAAATATCTTTATCAGAATATAGCCATTTTTTTATAATGGGCATAATATTTTGCGCATGAATGGAAATGCTGCCGCTAGATGCCATGTTGTTCACCTCGTTGCCTATTTTTGTCTTTCTTTGACATTGTATCGCGCCCTACACGCTTTGTCAAGAAAGAAATTAGCACTCAATGCTTTTGAGTGCTAACGGACAATTTTTCCTGG
>DVLH01000283.1 GCA_018715585.1 Candidatus Aphodomonas merdavium | reverse complement strand
CGGCTTGACATAGCCGCAGCACGCGTCCAGCAGCGCCTCCTGCTCCTTGACGAGCGCCTCAATGGTCTGCGGCGAATGCCGGTATTTGACGTCCGGCTTGGAGAGCATCACACCCAGGCCGGAACAGGGCGCGTCCACCAGCACGGCGTCCATCGTCCCCAGCAGGCCCTGCTTGATGACGGTCGCATCGCGCACGGCCGGGCGGACGTTGTCCAGGCGCAGGCGTTTGACCATGCTGCGGATAAGCTCGACGCGGTGCTCGTGCTTGTCCCACGCGTAGACGCGGCCCGTGCCGCGCATCGCCTCGGCAAGGCATGCCGTTTTGCCTCCCGGCGCAGCGCAGGCGTCGAGCACGCTCGCCCCGCGCGAGGGAGCCACGCACAGCGCCGCCAGCACGGAGCTCTCGCTCTGCACGCTGTACAGCCCGCGCAAATATTCTTTTTCAATGCCCACATCGCCGATGCCGGAGGAAACCAGATAGACGTCCGGCAGGCGCGAGGGCTGCCAGCTCCAGCCTTTCTCCGTCATCATCGCCTCAAACTCGCGGGGGTTGCTGCGCTCCAGGCACCGGCGCACGGCGATCGGCCGTGAAGCCGGCTCGTAGGAGGCGATGTCCTCCGCCTCGCCAAATCCATACTCGGCGATCAGCTTTTCGGCAATCCACTGCGGAAGGCTATAGCGCACGCTCAAATAGAACGCGGGCGACGCCTCGCGCGAAGGCCATGCGATGGAAAATTTATCGCGCGCAAAACCGCGCAGCAGCGCGTTGATGAACCCCGCTTGCCCGTCCCGATGGACCAGGCGCGAAAGCTTGACGCTCTCGTCCACCGCCGCGCTGTCCGGCACGCGCGTTAAAAACAGGATCTGATACAGCCCCAAGCGCAGAATATCGCGCACGAGCGCGTCCAGCCCGCCCTCGCGCTCCAGCTTGCCGTCAATCAGCCAGTCAAGCGTAATCTGCTTTTCCAGCGTGCCGTAAACAAGCGCCGCCACAAAGTCGCGGTCCCGCTGCGCAAGCGTGGACTCGCGCAGCCGCTCTCCCAGGGCAAGCGACGCATAGGCGCCCGCGCGCGTAACGTCCTGCAGGATGTTCAGCGCCATCAGCCGCGCGTTCGCCGCCGGCCGCTGTGCTTTTCCTTCCTGTCCAAACGGACGCCCCTGCGCGGCCGGCGGCTGCCCCTGCGGGTGCAGGCTGCGCTGCGGCAGCCCCTGACCGCCCACGGGCTTTGCCTCCGGGTGCGGATAGCGCTGCGGCGCGCCGGAGGGCTTTTCCTCCGGGCGGGCGAAGCGGCGCGGTGCGGCTTCCTGTTTTACGGGCTTTGCCTCCGGATGCGAAAAACGGCGCGGCGCGGCCTTTTTCGGCACGGGCTTTGCCTCCGGGTGCGGATATGCGGGCTTTTGATCAGCCATCTTCTTTTGTCCCCTTCCCCAGGACGGAACCCGGCGGAACCGGCCGTCCGCGCAAATAGGCCTGCGCCTGCATGCGCTTTGCACCGGGCGCCTGTAATTGTGTAATCTCTACCGCGCCTTCCCCGCAGGCAACGACAAGGCCCTGGCCCGTGCCTGCCGGCAGCACCTCGCCGGCCAAGCCGCTGCCCTGGGCAACGCGCGCCTGCCAAATCTTGAGGACGCCGCCGCCAAACTCCGTCCAAGCCCCCGGCCACGGGCTTACGCCGCGCACAAGGTTGCACACCTCCTGCGCCGTGCGTCGAAAGTCCACATGGCCCGTCTGTTTGGTCAGCATCGGGTGACGGGTGGCTGCGGCATGGTCCTGCGGCGTGCGCGGGCAGTCCCCGGCCTCGATGCGGCGCAGCGTCTCCAGCAGCAGCTCCGCCCCCAGCTGTGAAAGCCGCAGCGTCAGCGCGCCGGCATCCTCCTCCGGAGCGATGGGCGTTTCGCGCTGAAGCAAAATGTCGCCCGTATCCACGCCCGCGTCCGTCATCATCGTCGTCACGCCCGTCTTTGTCTCCCCGCAGATCAGGCACCAGTTGACCGGCGCGGGGCCGCGGTAAAACGGCAGCAGCGACGCATGGACGTTCACCGTGCCCAGGCGGGGGATGTCCAACAGCTTTTGCGAGAGGATCTGCCCGAACGCCGCCGTCACAAACAGGTCCGGCGCGATTGCGCTCAGCGTGTCCAGCCCTTCCTGACGGCGGATGCGCTCAAACTGCAGCACGGGAACGCCATGTTCCTGCGCATACGCTTTGACGGGGCAGGGCGTCAGGTGCATGTGCCTCCCCTGCGGGCGGTCGGGCTGCGTACAGCAGGCGGCCACCTCGTACCCGGCGTCCAGCAGTGCCGCCAGCGACGGCACCGCAAACTGCGGCGTGCCCATAAAGACAATCTTCACGTCGGCTCTGCCTCCTTCCCGCGCAAAAGCTCTTCCTCCTCCACCTCGCGGATTTGTTTGTCAATGTAGAGAATCCCGTCCAGGTGATCGATCTCATGGCAGAGCGCCACGGCCAGCAGGCCTTCCGCCTCGATCTGTACCGGACGGCCGGCGCGGTTTAATGCCTGTACCGTCACACGTTTGGGGCGCGGCACGACGCCATGGCGCCCGGGAACGCTCAGGCAGCCCTCCAGGCTTTCCTGCTCCCCCTCCATGCTGACGATCTGCGGGTTGACCAGCTGAAACAGCCCGTTTTCATCGCCCACATCGACGGTAATCGCCCGGCGCAGCACGCCCACCTGCGGCGCGGCCAGGCCTACGCCATCCTCCGCGTACATTGTCTCCGCCATATCGTCCAGCAGCGTCAGGATGCGACGGTTGAGCACGTCGACCGGGCGCGATTTTTTGCGCAGTACTTCCTCCCCGATTTTTACCACCTGACGGATCGCCATTTTCCGCTAAACCTCCCTGATTTCCCCCGGCGCGCAGCACGCCGGAAATGCAATTGCTTTCTAATTTTTTATTATATCATATTTGCTGGGTCCACCTCAAGGAAAACCTGCGCCCCCTCCACGGGGCGCGCGGCAATTTCCCGCATCGCCGCGAGCACCTGCGGCGTAGGCCCGCGGGCATACAGCTTGCAAAACACCTGAAAGCGCGCCCGGCCGCGCAGGCGCTTGACGGGCGCCTCCATTGCCCGCATCTGCACCGCCTGACGCCGCAGCTGCGGTTCGCGCGCAAAAAGCGCCTGGAGCTCCTGTTCATAGGCCTCCGCCAGGCTCTGGGCCAGCTTTTCATCAGCCGATTCGATCAAAATGCGCGTCAGCAGCGTAAACGGGGGAAACAGCCCCCGGCGGCGCCGGTTGAACTCCGTCTCAAAAAACGCACGGAAATCTTGCCGCGCGGCCGCCTCAATCGCGTAATTGCGCGGGTCGTACGTCTGTACGATCACAAGCCCCTTGCGCTGCGCCCGCCCGGCGCGCCCGGCCACCTGGACGATCAGCTCAAACGCGCGCTCCTGGCTGCGGTAGTCGGGCAGGTTCAGCGTCGCGTCCGCCGCTACGACGCCCACCAGCGTCACGCGCGGGAAATCAAGCCCTTTGGCGATCATCTGCGTCCCGATCAGCACCTGCGCCTCTCCCCGCCGGAACGCATCGAGCAGCCGGGCGTGCGCGTCCTTGCCGCCCGTCGTGTCCAGATCCATGCGGATGCTGCCAACGCCCGGGAATCGCTCGTGAAGCGCTTCTTCCACCTTTTGCGTGCCCGCACCGAAATAGCGGATATACCGGCTGCCGCAAGCAGGGCATGCCCGGGGCGGTTTTTCCTCCCGGCCGCAGTAGTGGCAGCGCAGCACGTCGCCGTCGCGGTGGTAGGTCATGCTCACATCGCAATCGGGGCATTTGACCACATAGCCGCACGAGCGGCAGCTGACGAACGTGGAATATCCCCTGCGGTTGATAAAGAGCATCGCCTGCTCGCCGCGCGCAAGGCATGCGCGCAGCGCCGTCTCCAGCCTGCCGGAAAACACGCTCGTGTTCCCGCGCGCAAGCTCCCGGCGCATGTCCACGATTTCCACATCCGGCAGCGGCCTTCCCTGCACGCGCCGCGGCATTTCCACAAGCGTCAGCGGCCCCAGCGCGCTTTTCATGTTCGGCAGGGCGCGCGCAAACGTCTTAAGCGACGGCGTGGCGCTCGCCAGCAGCAGCAAGCCGCCCTCCTGCTCGCAGCGGCGCTGCGCCACCTCGCGTGCGTCATAGCGCGGGTGCTTGTCGGAAAGATAGCTCTGCTCGTGCTCTTCGTCTACGATAATCAGGCCCAGCCGCTCGCACGGCGCAAACACGGCCGAGCGCGCGCCGATTACCACGCGCGCCTCGCCCCGGCGGATGCGCGTCCACTCGTCAAACCGCTCCCCGGCGGACAGGCGAGAATGCAGCACCGCGGCGTCCTGCCCAAAGCGCGCGCGGAACCAGCTCGTCATCTGCGGTGTCAGCGCGATTTCCGGCACGAGCACAATCGCCGCCTTGCCCAGCTGCAGCGCACGGCGCACGGCGCGGATATACACCTCCGTCTTGCCGCTACCCGTCACGCCATAGAGCAAAAAACGCCCTTCGCCCCGCTCCAGCGGCGGCAAAATCTGTTCCAGCACAGCCTGTTGGTCGGCCGTCAGTTCCGGTTCGCACGCGGCATCCGGCGTTTGCGCCACGAACGGTTCGCGCAGCGTCCGCTCATCCCGCAATACAACGATGCCGCGGGAAACGAGGTTTTTAAACCCATCAGCGCTGAGCGCGCGCAGCTGTGCGGCCGGGCGCGGCCCTTCGCGCAGCGCCAGCAAAATCTGCTGCCGCCGCGGTGCGCGGGCCTCTGCGGCCAACAGCGCGTCAAAGCCGGCCTCCCCACAGCACAGCTCGGCATACTGCGCCGTCTTTTCCTTCACGCGGCCGCCGCGCATCTGCGCCGGCAGCATCAGCCGCAGCGCCTCCACGGGCAGGCAGCGCGTTTTTTCCGTCAGCCAGTAAGCCAAATCAACCAGTGCGGGCAACAGCGCGGGATAGTCCTCAAGCGTGCGGAGCACGGGCCGCACTTTTTTCTCCGGCACGCCGCCCGGGTCCTCCCGCAAGCGCAGCGCGTAGCCTTCCACCTTGCGCGGCCCAAACGGGACGAGCACCCGCATGCCGGGCTTTACCTCCATCCCTTCCGGCACGCGGTATGTGAACACATGAGAAACGCTCTCGGCCGCAATTTCCACCACAACCTCGGCGTATCTCAAAACCGTTCGACTCCCTCCGGCCGCACGAGCGCGTCGATCAGCCGCGGCGCGTCTCCTGGTTCGCCGGCAATGGCAATCGCACCGCGCAGCAACGCTTCGGCTTCCTCCACGCCCTTTTCATTGGCATAGAGCGTTGCAAGCACGCCGCCTTTTTCCACCCGATCGCCGATTGAAACGTCCATCACAAGCCCCACGGCGGGATCAATCGCATCCTCCTTGCTCAGCCTTCCCGCGCCGAGGCGCTGCGAAGCAAGGCCGATCTGCGCCGTATTCATTGCCGCGACATATCCGGCCCGCTCCGCCCGAACGGGAATTTTCCGCGCCGCCTGCGGCAGCAGGCGCGTATCGTCGCACACGCACGCATCGCCGCCCTGCGCCGCAATCATCTGCCGCAGTTTTTCAAGCCCTGCGCCGCTCGCCAGCGCCTCCTCCAGCAGCGCACGCGCCTGCCTTTCCTCCGCCGCGCGCCCGCCGGCCACCAGCATCAGCGTGCCCAAGCGCAGGCTGACTTCCAACAGCCGCCCTTTCGCACGCCCAGCAAGGATGTCGATAGCTTCCTTCACCTCCAGCGCATTGCCCACATGCGTACCCAACGGCTGGTCCATGCCCGTCACCAGCGCAAGCGTCGGCTTCCCCGCAAGCCTGCCCACATCCACCATGGCCTTTGCCAGCTCGATGCTGCTTTCCAAATCGCGCATGATCGCGCCGCTGCCCGTCTTAACGTCAAGCACGATGGCCCCCGCGCCGGAGGCAATCTTCTTGGACATGATCGAGGAGACGACGAGCGGCAAGCAATCAACCGTGCCCGTCACGTCCCGCAGCGCATACAGCGCCTTATCCGCCGGCGCAAGGTCTCCTGTCTGCCCGATGACCGCCAGGCCAATCTCCCGCACCTGCGCCACAAACCGCTCCATCGACAGATCGATGCGCGCGCCGGGGATGCTTTCGATTTTATCGAGCGTTCCGCCCGTATGGCCCAGCCCGCGCCCGCTCATCTTGGCC
Source organism: Candidatus Aphodomonas merdavium (assembly GCA_018715585.1). Taxonomy (GTDB): domain Bacteria; phylum Bacillota; class Clostridia; order Christensenellales; family Aristaeellaceae; genus Aphodomonas; species Aphodomonas merdavium. The sequence goes on along the minus strand of DVLH01000283.1, from coordinate 1,390 downwards.
ACCTTCAGCCCGCAGGCGGCGCACAGCGGCCCCACGACAAGCGTCGTCGTATCGCCCACGCCACCGGTGGAGTGCTTATCCACACACAACCCGCCCGCCGCCGACAGGTCCGCCACCTCGCCCGACGCCACCATGGCCAGCGTTAAATCGCGCGTTTCCTCCGCCGTCATGCCGCGGAACCAGATAGCCATCAGCAGCGCTGCCAGCTGATAGTCGGGAATCGTCCTGCGCGCCGCACCCAACGCGAAAAAGTCGAGTTCCTGGCGGCTCAACGCCTGCCCGCGTTTCTTTTTTTCGATTAGATCCACCATGTTGAACATTTTTATCCCTCCGCGCTTCCCCGTTCCGCCGCCAAGCGCACAGCCCGCCACGCCTCCAGCTTGCGCGCAAAGGGCAGCGTGTACGCCGGGCTTGTCGAAGGCAGGCGCACGCGCCGTTTGTCCGCGCCCACGCTGCCACACAGCCTATGATACATTGAAAAAGCCGTTTGTCCGTTGAAAAAAACCGTGTGAATCCCACTGCACACGGCAAAAAGCCACGCAAAATCGTTCGCCGCCGCACCGCGAATGGCGCTATCGAGGCTGCCTTCCCGCTCGCACACCGACGCCACATCCCACAGCGCGATGCGCCGCCGCAACAGCAGCGCGGTTTTTTGATCGTATTGCGCCGCAGGCGGCTCTTCCCAAAGGGAAAACATTATCGGCCAAAACGCGTTGCGCGCATGGGCATAATACTGCCCTGCCTTCAGCGACGCCTCGCCGGGCATGCTACCAAGAATCAACACGCGCGCATCGGGCGCGTAAACCGGCGGAAAAGACCGACATTCTGCCATGTTTCCATTATAACAAGCCGTCGTTTCATTTTCAACCGTTCCCCTTTGGACGCCCCGCCGAAAAAAAAGAAACTGCAACTTTGGGAAGGGAACAGCCATTCACGCGTCGAATCGCTTAACGGCTTAAAATTGATTGCGCGCTTGGGGTGGCTCATGGATGGAAGGCGTTTTCGCAAAAGGAAAACGGGACACGGTGCCCTTGCGTTGACGGCGCTGCTTGCTTTGGCAGCTGTCGCACTTTTCGTCGCGGGGAACAAAATATTCATCGTGCGCCAGGTCACCGTGGAAGGCAACACATTCATCTCCGCGGAGGAAATACTGCAAACCGCAGGCATTTCCTTGGGCGACAGCATGCTTACGCTGGACACCGCCGCCGCTGCCGAGCGTATCAACGCGCATCAATACCTACAGCTCAACAGCATTTGGCGCAGCTTTCCCGATCGCCTGTTCATCAACGTGACCGAGCTTTCTCCCGTTGCCACAACCAATTGGATGGGCTCTTTGCTGATGCTCGGTTCCGGCGGCATTGTGATGGAAATAACAGGGCAAATTGACATC